>NZ_JBXANU010000061.1:0-518 GCF_058802085.1 Pseudomonas sp. GW822-FHT02G04 | reverse complement strand
CTTTCTCCATGGCGGCCAACGTTGAGCGCCTGACGTATACCGGGGCGGCAGCCTTTACCGGTTACGGCAACGCCAGCGACAACATCATCAGCGGCGGTGCCGGTAATGACGTGCTGTTTGGTGGCGGCGGTGCAGACCAGTTTTTTGGCGGCGCCGGTATGGACACTGTCGGCTACACCGACAGCACCGTGGCGGTGAACCTCAACCTGAAAACTGGCGTGCACTCCGGGATCGCGGCAGGCGACACCTTCACCGACATCGAAATGATCCGTGGCTCCAGCTACAACGACACCTTTGTCGCCGATGATCGGGTGATGGGCTTTGACGGCGGAGCGGGAATTGACACGGTCGACTACTCGACGTCTGCCGAAGCCATCAACGTCGATATCCGTACCGGCGGCGGGCGCCCCGGAATTGGTGGTGACGCGCAAGGCGACACCCTGGTCAACATCGAAAAGGTCATTGGTACGGGGTTCAACGACACGTTCAACGTTGACCTGAGCACCGTGACCCTTGAC
>NZ_JBXANU010000060.1:0-558 GCF_058802085.1 Pseudomonas sp. GW822-FHT02G04 | reverse complement strand
AGCCTGATCCGTTACCAGTGAAAGTAACGTTCAGTCTATCTTTCTATCACATACCCAAATTTTTAAAGAACGATCTAATCAAAAGACTAGAAATCAATATTCACAGCAGAATATTCATTTCTAAGCTTTAACGATGCAGGCCACCTTATATGGTCAGCCTATCGTCTTCTTCAATGAATCAAGCAATTCGTGTGGGAACTTATGGAGCAGCTGATGTCGTCGATTAAGGAGGTGATCCAGCCGCAGGTTCCCCTACGGCTACCTTGTTACGACTTCACCCCAGTCATGAATCACACCGTGGTAACCGTCCCCCCGAAGGTTAGACTAGCTACTTCTGGTGCAACCCACTCCCATGGTGTGACGGGCGGTGTGTACAAGGCCCGGGAACGTATTCACCGCGACATTCTGATTCGCGATTACTAGCGATTCCGACTTCACGCAGTCGAGTTGCAGACTGCGATCCGGACTACGATCGGTTTTATGGGATTAGCTCCACCTCGCGGCTTGGCAACCCTCTGTACCGACCATTGTAGCACGTGTGTAGCCCAGGCCGTAAGG
>NZ_JBXANU010000059.1:0-722 GCF_058802085.1 Pseudomonas sp. GW822-FHT02G04 | reverse complement strand
GTGCAGGAAGACACCACGCTCAGCGTCAGTGGCCAGTTCAGTTCGACCGACATCGACCACGCGGCCACCGCCACCTGGAGCATTGCCGGGTCAAATACCGGCACCTATGGTTCGATCGCCGTGGACGGCAGCGGTAAGTGGACCTACACCCTGGCCAACGGCATCGATGGCGTTGCCAGTGCGGTGCAATCACTGAAGGTTGGCGAGAGTCACAACGAAGTGTTCAGCGTCCAGGTCAGCGATGGCCTCGGCGGCGTCGCCACCCATCTGGTGACGGTCACCGTCACCGGTAGCAACGATGCACCGGTGCTCAGTTTCGCAACGGGCAACGATGCCGGCGCGGTACAGGAAGACACCAGCCTCAGCGTCAGTGGCCAGTTCAGTTCAACCGACATCGATCACGCTGCCATCGCTACTTGGAGCATCGCCGGGTCCAATACCGGCAGCTACGGCTCGATCGCGGTGGACGGCACCGGTAAGTGGACATACACCTTGGCCAACGGCACCGATGGTGTTGCCAGTGCCGTGCAGTCGCTGAAGGTTGGCGAGAGTCACAACGAAGTGTTCAGCGTCCAGGTCAGCGATGGCCTCGGCGGCGTCGCCACCCATCTGGTGACTGTCACCGTCACCGGTAGCAACGATGCGCCGGTGCTCAGTTTCGCAACGGGCAACGATGCCGGCGCGGTACAGGAAGACACCAGCCTCAGCGTCAGTGGCCAGTT
>NZ_JBXANU010000058.1:0-1268 GCF_058802085.1 Pseudomonas sp. GW822-FHT02G04 | reverse complement strand
TCACTAGTGTCCGGTAAAACCTTTTCAGAGCTGAAGGCTGCCTTGGGCAGCCTTCAGCTCTGTTCGCTTTTGCCTTCGGTATTCAAGGTGTTCGATGCTTAATGGGCGTTCGAACAAACTATGGGTCAGCCGAATGGCAAAGTCTGAAATAGCCCCCGAACAACCTGAGCGGCGCTGATAAAGGTGCAGCAAAAGGTAGGTAATCAAGGCGCTGTAGATCTGCAGACGGACGGCATTTTCGGAGAAGCCGAAATACCGTTTGAGCTTGAGGTTTTGCTTGATCCACTTGAAAAACAACTCGATCTGCCAACGTTGTTTGTACAGATCGGCGATCTCCTCAGCTGAGCGAGAGAAGTCGTTGGTGACCAGCACCAGAGGCGTTTCGTGGTCGTCTCGACGAACCTGAATCCGACGTACAGCCTGATCCTTGTAGTGATTCGGACGCCGAGTGTTCAGGTACTTCTTACCGAATAACACCGATTCGTCTGCCTCAACGAATTCCGGTGCATCCTCTTCCCTCAAATTTTCTACCTGCTTTAGATTGGCGTTTTTCTTCAGTCGTGTGACGAAGAAAGAGCCCATCTGATCAATCTGGTGCCACCAGTTGTAGTCGCAGTAACCCTTGTCGAAAACGTATGTCATACCCGCTTCAAGCGGCATGGTCAGGGCATCGCTCAGATCGTTGACGTTGGCGGCGGTGATGTTTACGTAAGTCGGGGCTGTTTGCCGTGGATCGATTGCCACATGCACCTTCAGGCCTTGAGTTATGCGGGTTTTCGTCGCGGTGGTCCATTCGTCAAAACCGGGTCCACGCAGGCTGATCGAGGTCGAATCGATCAAGGTGATCATCGCCTCGAGCGACTTGCGCTGTTTGCGGCCAATGCCTTGAAGCAAGTGCTCGCAGGCCAGTCGAAACGGCTCTGAGCTGCGCTTGTTCAGCGCGTCACAAAGGGTCGAGCGCACCATGTTCTTGGCGTTGAGGTGGTGACGATGGGGTTCCAACGACTGTGAAGCTGTTGCCAACGTACGCAAGCTTTTAGCTTGGACCATCTGACCGTAAATCAGCGTGATAAGTAGATCCCACGAAGTGAACTGCTTGGCATAACGATCAGCGCCACAGCGTTTGACGGATGCTTTGAAGAGCTGATGAGGAAGGGCCTGGAGCATTTGTGCAAATCGAGTGCTGCTGAACATGGGCGAAAATCGAGTCTGAAAACCTGATTATTGCTTACGAAGCAGGCACAGCAAGGGGGAGCAAGCTCCCCCTT
>NZ_JBXANU010000057.1:0-1864 GCF_058802085.1 Pseudomonas sp. GW822-FHT02G04 | reverse complement strand
ACGACACCGACGTCGACGACGGCCACCTGTTCACCCTGAACAGCGCCAGTGCGCCGCTCGGCCAAGGCTCGGCCAGCATGGTCGCCAACCAATTGCTGTTCAACCCCGGTAGCGACTTTGATCATCTGGCGCAGGGTGCAGTCGCGCACGTGACACTGAGCTACACCATGCAGGACGAACACGGTGCACTCTCGAGTTCCACCGTGGACGTGACCATCACCGGCACCAATGACGGTCCAGTCGCGGTGGCCGATGTCGCCGCCGGCACAGAAAACCAGACCCTGACCATCGACGTGCTGGCCAACGACACCGACGTCGATGACGGTCATCTGTTCACCCTGAACACTGCCAGTGCCCCGCTCGGCCAAGGCACCGCCAGCGTGGTCGCCAACCAGTTGCTGTTCACCCCCGGCAGCGACTTCGACCATCTGGCACAAGGTGCGGTCGCGCACGTAACGCTCAGCTACACCATGCAGGACGAACACGGCGCGCTCTCGTCTAGTACGGTGGACGTGACCATCACCGGCACCAACGACGGTCCGGTCGCGGTGGCCGATACGGCCGCCGGCACGGAGAACCAGACCCTGACCATCGACGTGCTGGCCAACGATACCGACGTCGACGACGGTCACCTGTTCACCCTGAACACTGCCAGTGCCCCGCTCGGCCAAGGCACGGCCAGCGTGCTCGCCAACCAGTTGCTGTTCACCCCTGGCAGCGATTTTGATCATCTGGCACAAGGCGCCATCGCGCACGTAACGCTCAACTACACCATGCAAGACGAACATGGCGCACTCTCGTCTAGTACGGTGGACGCGACCATCACCGGCACCAACGACGGTCCGGTCGCGGTAGCCGATACGGCCGCCGGCACGGAAAATCAGACCCTGACCATCGACGTCCTGGCCAACGACACCGACGTCGACGACGGCCACCTGTTCACCCTGAACAGCGCCAGTGCGCCGCTCGGCCAAGGCTCGGCCAGCGTGGTCGCCAACCAGCTGCTGTTCACCCCTGGCAACGACTTCGATCATCTGGCGCAAGGTGCCATCCAGCACGTAACGCTGAGCTACACCATGCAGGACGAACACGGCGCGCTCTCGAGTTCCACCGTGGATGTCACTATCACCGGCACCAACGACGGCCCGGTCGCGGTAGCCGATACGGCCGCTGGTACGGAAAATCAAACCCTCACCATCGACGTCCTGGCCAACGACACCGACGTCGACGACGGCCACCTGTTCACCCTGAACACTGCCAATGCGCCGCTCGGCCAGGGCACGGCCAGCGTGATCGCCAACCAGCTGGTGTTCACCCCAGGCAGCGACTTTGATCATCTGGCACAAGGCGCCGTCGCGCACGTGACACTCAGCTACACCATGCAGGACGAACATGGCGCACTCTCGTCTAGTACGGTGGACGTGACTATCACCGGCACCAATGACGGCCCAGTCGCGGTAGCCGATACGGCCGCCGGCACGGAAAATCAGACCCTGACCATCGACGTGCTGGCCAACGACACCGACGTCGACGACGGCCACCTGTTCACCCTGAACAGCGCCAATGCCCCGCTCGGCCAGGGCACCGCCAGCGTGGTCGCCAACCAATTGGTGTTCAACCCCGGCAACGACTTCGATCATCTAGCGCAAGGTGCGGTCACGCACGTGACACTCAACTACACCATGCAGGACGAACACGGTGCACTCTCGTCTAGTACGGTGGACGTGACCATCACCGGCACCAACGACGGTCCGCTCGCGGTGGCCGATACGGCCGCCGGCACAGAGAACCAGACCCTGACCATCGACGTGCTGGCCAACGACACCGACGTCGACGACGGCCACCTGTTCACCCTGAACAGCGC
>NZ_JBXANU010000056.1:0-2150 GCF_058802085.1 Pseudomonas sp. GW822-FHT02G04 | reverse complement strand
TTCCACGCGGGTCCATCCAAGCAGGGCTGCAAAGCCGCCCTGCTTGGATGGACCTCACTTAAAAAATCTAAAGCCCACACAACCGTCTGGGGAAAAACACTGATTTCCACCGGAGTATAATTTCAGCCACAGCCGCAGAATCTCCATAAATTCGAACCTTGACCCGAATTATCCACAGGCGTAGAAAAGATCGGGCAAGGGCTGTCGTTGACAGCAACCCAGGTAGCCAGAACCTTTAAGGCTACGCCACAGCGTGGTGGTTCTCCCAAAGTGCGATTAGCGTCCGGCGGCTTGCACGGTCACTCACCGAGTGATGGATGCCAATTCCAGATCATTGCCATTGCGGCAAATACATCCCCCTCCCCCAACTGCCCTGCAGCAACCTATCCGCTTGGCCATTTCATTGCGCCAACCTGCGCCCGTCTCTTTCTTCTGGAAAGAGACGGGCGCTCCTACCGCTGCTGCAGCCCAACTCTTACAAGGCTTTGCGGCATTTCCCCTCGTGACAATCGGCGTGACAAACACCGGAGTCACCCGCAACAGCGATGCAGATGATGGTGCCGCAGCCCATGGAATGGACTGCACCTGACTGACAGTCAGGCATACCCCAATCATCGCATCACTGCCTTCACCTGACTCAGGATCTCGCGGCGCTGGTCTCGTCAGCCAGCGCAGCCTCCACCCGCCCACTTCTGCGGAAGTGTTCAGGAGGCCAGATCATGAGATGCCCAAGCTCCCGGTCGTAAAGAGCCGTCAGTCCCGCGTTAGTGGACAACCCTCACAGGTCGCAGGGACCTTGATCCCTGATAACACTCAACATTCTTGGCGGGATGACGTGGGGAAAGTTTTAAAAGTTTTGGCTTCGAGAGGAGTTTGATCATGGCATTGGTAGGTAGGCGGGATGGGCGCAATTTTGGCTATGGCCGGCAACTGAGCTATGCAGGGCCGCAGGCATTGCGCGACCTATTTGGCGGCGGGCATTACGGCACGGTCAAAGCACACAGTGACCGCTGGCAGGCGTTTGTGCGCTGGTGTCACTCGGAGGATGGGCCGGGGTTTAACGATGCGCGGCAGATTAATTGGCAGACCTTGCTGGACTACGCCGGACATCTACGCCAACAAGTTGAACAAGGTGAGCTGGCCATCGCCACTGCGCAAAACCGGTTGTCCAGCGTGAACCGGACCATGGCCGCGCTTCGCGGTGATCAGTATGTGAAAGTGCAGAGCCCGAGTAAGGCGCTGGGAATGCAGCGCACAACCGTCCGCACAGCAGCCCCGCAAGGCCAGGATCGTGAACAAGTTAAGCGGATCGTCGAGGCGCTTTACGAACACCAACTGCCGCGCGCGGCTGCAATCGTGCAGTTGGCCCGAGCTACCGGCATGCGCTTACGCGAGGCCATCTTAGCCGACCTTCCGCGCCTAAAACGCGAAGCCGAACACTACGGCAAGATCAACATCCAGGATGGCACCAAAGGGGGCCGATCCGGCGCGTCGGCGCCACGTTGGATCACGGTGGATGACCATATTCGTGACGCGCTTGGGTTCGCAAAACAGGTGTCGCCTACGGGTAGCCGCAACCTGCTTGCACCGAACGAAAGCTACCTCGATTTCTTGCAGGGAATCGTCTGCCCCGCACGGGACATCATCCATAAGCACGACCTCAAAGGCTTCCACGAATTGCGGGCAGCCTATGCTTGCGAGCGCTATGAGCAAATCACCCACCATCCCGCCCCCATCAACGGAGGCCATTGCTATCAACTCGACCGACGTCTCGATCAGGAAGCCCGAGTACAAATCAGCTATGAGCTGGGGCACAACCGTATCGTCGTGGTGGCCGCTTACATTGGTGGTCCCACATGAGCACGGCATTCGATATGGATTTGTTCCTGGCGGGCGTCCTGACCGGGTCGCATACCACGCGCCAACGCCACCTGCGTCAGGCGAAGGCCATCCAAACAGCGATCACTGAGCGCTGGCAACGCGACAATCCATGGACTTGGCAGAGAAAACACCTTGCGTGGTTTTTGAATCACCAGCTAAACCAGCACACTGAATCGACGCGCTATTACTATTTGCTGACCATGCAATTACTCACTCATCGCTTAGGAAAATCCTGGCAGTTCAACCTTTAAACGAAGGTCAGAAAACGG
>NZ_JBXANU010000055.1:0-3668 GCF_058802085.1 Pseudomonas sp. GW822-FHT02G04 | reverse complement strand
ACGCTGGCCGAGCCCTGGCCGAGCGGGGCATTGGCGCTGTTCAGGGTGAACAGATGACCGTCATCGACGTCGGTGTCATTGGCCAGCACGTCGATGGTCAGGGTTTGATTTTCCGTGCCGGCGGCCGTATCGGCTACCGCGACCGGGCCGTCGTTGGTACCGGTGATGGTCACGTCCACCGTACTAGACGAGAGTGCGCCATGTTCGTCCTGCATGGTGTAGCTGAGCGTTACGTGCGCGACGGCGCCTTGTGCCAGATGATCGAAGTCGCTGCCAGGGTTGAACAGCAGCTGGTTGGCGACCACGCTGGCGCTGCCCTGGCCGAGCGGGGCATTGGCGCTGTTCAGGGTGAACAGGTGGCCGTCATCGGCGTCGGTGTCGTTGGCCAATACGTCGATGGTCAGGGTTTGATTTTCCGTGCCGGCGGCCGTATCGGCCACCGCGACCGGACCGTCGTTGGTACCGGTGATGGTCACGTCTACGGTGGAACTTGAAAGCGCGCCGTGTTCATCCTGCATGGTGTAGCTCAGTGTCACGTGCGCGATGGCGCCCTGCGCCAGATGATCAAAGTCGCTGCCAGGGTTGAACAGCAACTGGTTGGCGACCACGCTGACGGTGCCCTGGCCGAGCGGCGCGCTGGCGCTGTTCAGCGTGAACAGGTGACCGTTGTCGACGTCGGTGTCGTTGGCCAGCACGTCGATGGTCAGGGACTGGTTCTCTGTGCCAGCGGCGACATCGGCCACCGCGACCGGACCGTCGTTGGTGCCAGTAAGGGTGATGGTCACGGTCTGCGTTGCCGAAGCGGCGTTAGCTGTGCCGCTGTTGTCAGTGGCGACCACCGTGTACGAAAAAGTGATGGTTTCACCCGCGCCGAGGAAGTCGAGGTTCTGGCTGGTGCTGTAATCCCAGCTGTCCTGATCGACCGAGAAGCCGGCGACCAGTGCCGAAGCCACGCCCGCATTGAGTGTGCCGCCACTCCAGGTGATGTCGCTGTTGGCGGTGTGCGACACGGTCACCACGTCGGTGCTGTCCAGATCGGCAAAGCTCAGGGCGCCGCTGTCGCTCAATGTGGCGGTGCCGTTGCCTTCGTTCATCGCGCCGGTGGTGTCAGCAATTGTCAGGGTTGGTTGGTCGTTGGTGCCGGTGATGGTCACGTCCACCGTACTAGACGAGAGCGCGCCGTGTTCGTCCTGCATGGTGTAGTTGAGTGTCACGTGCGTGACCGCACCTTGCGCCAGATGATCGAAGTCGTTGCCGGGGTTGAACACCAATTGGTTGGCGACCACGCTGGCCGAGCCCTGGCCGAGCGGGGCATTGGCGCTGTTCAGGGTGAACAGGTGGCCGTCGTCGACGTCGGTGTCGTTGGCCAATACGTCGATGGTCAGGGATTGGTTTTCCGTACCAGCGGCCGTATCGGCCACCGCGACTGGACCGTCGTTGGTGCCGGTGACGGTCACGTCCACGGTGGAACTCGAAAGTGCGCCGTGTTCGTCCTGCATGGTGTAGCTGAGCGTTACGTGCTGGATTGCACCTTGCGCCAGATGATCGAAGTCGCTGCCAGGGTTGAACAGCAACTGGTTGGCGACCACGCTGACGGTGCCCTGGCCGAGCGGGGCACTGGCAGTGTTCAACGTGAACAGGTGACCGTTGTCGACGTCGGTGTCGTTGGCCAGCACGTCGATGGTCAGGGTCTGATTCTCTGTGCCAGCGGCGACATCGGCCACCGCGACCGGACCGTCGTTGGTGCCAGTAAGGGTGATGGTCACGGTCTGCGTTGCCGAAGCGGCGTTAGCTGTGCCGCTGTTGTCAGTGGCGACCACCGTGTACGAAAAGGTGATGGTTTCACCCGCGCCGAGGAAGTCGAGGTTCTGGCTGGTGCTGTAATCCCAGCTGTCCTGATCGACCGAGAATCCGGCGACCAGTGCCGAAGCCACGCCCGCATTGAGTGTGCCGTCGCTCCAGGTGATGTCGCCGTTGGCGGTGTGCGACACGGTCACCACGTCAGTGCTGTCCAGATCGGCAAAGCTCAGTGCGCCGCTGTCGCTCAATGTGGCGGTGCCGTTGCCTTCGTTCATCGCGCCGGTGGTGTCGGCAATTGTCAGGGTTGGTTGGTCGTTGGTGCCAGTGATAGTGACGTCCACGGTGGAACTCGAGAGCGCGCCGTGTTCGTCCTGCATGGTGTAGCTGAGCGTCACGTGCGCGACCGCACCCTGCGCCAGATGATCAAAGTCGCTGCCGGGGGTGAACAGCAACTGGTTGGCGACCACGCTGGCCGAGCCCTGGCCGAGCGGGGCATTGGCGCTGTTCAGGGTGAACAGGTGGCCGTCGTCGACGTCGGTGTCGTTGGCCAATACGTCGATGGTCAGGGATTGGTTTTCCGTACCAGCGGCCGTATCGGCCACCGCGACTGGACCGTCGTTGGTGCCGGTGACGGTCACGTCCACGGTGGCGCTCGAAAGTGCGCCGTGTTCGTCCTGCATGGTGTAGCTGAGCGTTACGTGCGCGACGGCACCTTGCGCCAGATGATCGAAGTCGCTGCCGGGGGTGAACAGCAGCTGGTTGGCGACCACGCTAGCGGTGCCCTGGCCGAGCGGGGCATTGGCAGTGTTCAGGGTGAACAGGTGGCCGTCGTCGACGTCGGTGTCGTTGGCCAGCACGTCGATGGTCAGGGTTTGATTTTCCGTACCAGCGGCCGTATCGGCTACCGCGACCGGGCCGTCGTTGGTGCCGGTGATCGTCACATCCACCGTACTAGACGAAAGTGCGCCGTGTTCGTCCTGCATGGTGTAGTTGAGCGTTACGTGCGCGATGGCGCCTTGCGCCAGATGATCGAAGTCGCTGCCGGGGTTGAACAGCAATTGGTTGGCGACCACGCTGGCCGAGCCTTGGCCGAGCGGGGCACTGGCAGTGTTCAGGGTGAACAGGTGACCGTCGTCGACGTCGGTGTCGTTGGCCAGCACGTCGATGGTCAGGGGCTGATTTTCCGTACCAGCGGCTGTATCGGCCACCGCGACCGGACCGTCATTGGTGCCGGTGATAGTCACATCCACGGTGGAACTCGAGAGTGCACCGTGTTCGTCCTGCATGGTGTAGCTGAGCGTTACGTGCGCGACCGCACCTTGCGCCAGATGATCGAAGTCGCTGCCGGGGGTGAACAGCAGCTGGTTGGCGACCACGCTGGCGGTGCCCTGGCCGAGCGGGGCACTGGCGCTGTTCAGGGTGAACAGGTGACCGTCATCGACGTCGGTGTCGTTGGCCAGCACGTTGATGGTCAGGGATTGGTTCTCCGTACCAGCGGCCGTATCGGCTACCGCGACCGGGCCGTCATTGGTGCCGGTGATGGTCACGTCCACGGTGGAACTCGAAAGCGCGCCGTGTTCGTCCTGCATGGTGTAGCTGAGCGTCACGTGCGCGATGGCGCCCTGTGCCAGATGATCAAAGTCGCTGCCTGGGGTGAAGACCAGCTGGTTGGCGACCACGCTGGCCGTGCCTTGGCCGAGCGGGGCGCTGGCGCTGTTCAGGGTGAACAGGTGACCGTCGTCGACGTCGGTGTCGTTGGCCAGCACGTCGATGGTCAGGGTCTGGTTTTCCGTGCCGGCGGCGACATCGGCCACCGCGACTGGACCGTCATTGGTGCCGGTGATGGTCACGTCCACGGTGGAACTCGA
>NZ_JBXANU010000054.1:0-3281 GCF_058802085.1 Pseudomonas sp. GW822-FHT02G04 | reverse complement strand
GCTAGATCGTTCTTTAAAAATTTGGGTATGTGATAGAAAGATAGACTGAACGTTACTTTCACTGGTAACGGATCAGGCTAAGGTAAAATTTGTGAGTTGCTCTTTGAGCAAATGCGAATTTTCGGCGGATGTCGTCTTCACAGTATAACCAGATTGCTTGGGGTTATATGGTCAAGTGAAGAAGCGCATACGGTGGATGCCTTGGCAGTCAGAGGCGATGAAAGACGTGGTAGCCTGCGAAAAGCTTCGGGGAGTCGGCAAACAGACTTTGATCCGGAGATGTCTGAATGGGGGAACCCAGCCATCATAAGATGGTTATCTTGTACTGAATACATAGGTGCAAGAGGCGAACCAGGGGAACTGAAACATCTAAGTACCCTGAGGAAAAGAAATCAACCGAGATTCCCTTAGTAGTGGCGAGCGAACGGGGACTAGCCCTTAAGTGGCTTTGAGATTAGCGGAACGCTCTGGAAAGTGCGGCCATAGTGGGTGATAGCCCTGTACGCGAAAATCTCTTGGCCATGAAATCGAGTAGGACGGAGCACGAGAAACTTTGTCTGAATATGGGGGGACCATCCTCCAAGGCTAAATACTACTGACTGACCGATAGTGAACTAGTACCGTGAGGGAAAGGCGAAAAGAACCCCGGAGAGGGGAGTGAAATAGATCCTGAAACCGTATGCGTACAAGCAGTGGGAGCCCACTTTGTTGGGTGACTGCGTACCTTTTGTATAATGGGTCAGCGACTTATTTTCAGTGGCGAGCTTAACCGAATAGGGGAGGCGTAGCGAAAGCGAGTCTTAATAGGGCGTCTAGTCGCTGGGAATAGACCCGAAACCGGGCGATCTATCCATGGGCAGGTTGAAGGTTAGGTAACACTGACTGGAGGACCGAACCGACTACCGTTGAAAAGTTAGCGGATGACCTGTGGATCGGAGTGAAAGGCTAATCAAGCTCGGAGATAGCTGGTTCTCCTCGAAAGCTATTTAGGTAGCGCCTCATGTATCACTGTAGGGGGTAGAGCACTGTTTCGGCTAGGGGGTCATCCCGACTTACCAAACCGATGCAAACTCCGAATACCTACAAGTGCCGAGCATGGGAGACACACGGCGGGTGCTAACGTCCGTCGTGAAAAGGGAAACAACCCAGACCGTCAGCTAAGGTCCCAAAGTTATGGTTAAGTGGGAAACGATGTGGGAAGGCTTAGACAGCTAGGAGGTTGGCTTAGAAGCAGCCACCCTTTAAAGAAAGCGTAATAGCTCACTAGTCGAGTCGGCCTGCGCGGAAGATGTAACGGGGCTCAAACCATACACCGAAGCTACGGGTATCACTTAGGTGATGCGGTAGAGGAGCGTTCTGTAAGCCTGTGAAGGTGAGTTGAGAAGCTTGCTGGAGGTATCAGAAGTGCGAATGCTGACATGAGTAACGACAATGGGTGTGAAAAACACCCACGCCGAAAGACCAAGGTTTCCTGCGCAACGTTAATCGACGCAGGGTTAGTCGGTCCCTAAGGCGAGGCTGAAAAGCGTAGTCGATGGAAAACAGGTTAATATTCCTGTACTTCTGGTTATTGCGATGGAGGGACGGAGAAGGCTAGGCCAGCTTGGCGTTGGTTGTCCAAGTTTAAGGTGGTAGGCTGGAATCTTAGGTAAATCCGGGATTCCAAGGCCGAGAGCTGATGACGAGTGTTCTTTTAGAACACGAAGTGGTTGATGCCATGCTTCCAAGAAAAGCTTCTAAGCTTCAGGTAACCAGGAACCGTACCCCAAACCGACACAGGTGGTTGGGTAGAGAATACCAAGGCGCTTGAGAGAACTCGGGTGAAGGAACTAGGCAAAATGGCACCGTAACTTCGGGAGAAGGTGCGCCGGTGAGGGTGAAGCACTTGCTGCGTAAGCCCACGCCGGTCGAAGATACCAGGCCGCTGCGACTGTTTATTAAAAACACAGCACTCTGCAAACACGAAAGTGGACGTATAGGGTGTGACGCCTGCCCGGTGCCGGAAGGTTAATTGATGGGGTTAGCTAACGCGAAGCTCTTGATCGAAGCCCCGGTAAACGGCGGCCGTAACTATAACGGTCCTAAGGTAGCGAAATTCCTTGTCGGGTAAGTTCCGACCTGCACGAATGGCGTAACGATGGCGGCGCTGTCTCCACCCGAGACTCAGTGAAATTGAAATCGCTGTGAAGATGCAGTGTATCCGCGGCTAGACGGAAAGACCCCGTGAACCTTTACTATAGCTTTGCACTGGACTTTGAATTTGCTTGTGTAGGATAGGTGGGAGGCTTTGAAGCGTGGACGCCAGTCTGCGTGGAGCCATCCTTGAAATACCACCCTGGCAACTTTGAGGTTCTAACTCAGGTCCGTTATCCGGATCGAGGACAGTGTATGGTGGGTAGTTTGACTGGGGCGGTCTCCTCCTAAAGAGTAACGGAGGAGTACGAAGGTGCGCTCAGACCGGTCGGAAATCGGTCGTAGAGTATAAAGGCAAAAGCGCGCTTGACTGCGAGACAGACACGTCGAGCAGGTACGAAAGTAGGTCTTAGTGATCCGGTGGTTCTGTATGGAAGGGCCATCGCTCAACGGATAAAAGGTACTCCGGGGATAACAGGCTGATACCGCCCAAGAGTTCATATCGACGGCGGTGTTTGGCACCTCGATGTCGGCTCATCACATCCTGGGGCTGAAGCCGGTCCCAAGGGTATGGCTGTTCGCCATTTAAAGTGGTACGCGAGCTGGGTTTAGAACGTCGTGAGACAGTTCGGTCCCTATCTGCCGTGGACGTTTGAGATTTGAGAGGGGCTGCTCCTAGTACGAGAGGACCGGAGTGGACGAACCTCTGGTGTTCCGGTTGTCACGCCAGTGGCATTGCCGGGTAGCTATGTTCGGAATAGATAACCGCTGAAAGCATCTAAGCGGGAAACTAGCCTCAAGATGAGATCTCACTGGGACCTTGAGTCCCCTGAAGGGCCGTCGAAGACTACGACGTTGATAGGTTGGGTGTGTAAGCGCTGTGAGGCGTTGAGCTAACCAATACTAATTGCCCGTGAGGCTTGACCATATAACACCCAAGCAATTTGCGCTTAAAAGCCAGATTGCGGTGTGTGAAGACGCAATGAACCGAAAGTTCGCAACCATTCACAAAAGCCGCACAAACTATCGCATACCCAATTTGCTGAAGCGTCGAAAGACGGTTCGGTACCCGAATTTCTTGACGACCATAGAGCATTGGAACCACCTGATCCCATCCCGAACTCAGCAGTGAAACGATGCATCGCCGA
>NZ_JBXANU010000053.1:0-6129 GCF_058802085.1 Pseudomonas sp. GW822-FHT02G04 | reverse complement strand
GAAGGCTGCCCAAGGCAGCCTTCAGCTCTGAAAAGGTTTTACCGGACACTAGTGACGCGGAGCGTGGGAACGATCATGCGTTGAATCAGACCCGAAACTGGTCCATCAAGCTCTGCTGCTGATTCGCCAGGCTGTTAAGCGACTGACTCACCCGTGCCGACTCATTGGCCTGCCCCGACAGCGATTCGGTCACATCCCGAATGGTCGCCACGTTGTTATTGATTTCCTCGGCCACCGCGCTTTGCTCTTCCGCCGCACTGGCAATCTGCAGGTTCATGTCGCTGATCACCGTCACCGCATCACCAATCTGCCGCAACGCCGTCACCGCCTGACCCACCTGCTCGACGCTGCCCTGAGCCTGGCGATGGCTGCTGTTCATCGAGCTCACCACCTCCTGAGTACCGCCCTGCAACTGCTCGATCACCTGACGGGTTTCCTCCACGGACTCCTGAGTGCGTCGCGCCAGGTTGCGCACTTCATCGGCGACCACGGCGAAACCGCGTCCGGCCTCACCGGCGCGGGCGGCTTCGATGGCAGCGTTCAGCGCCAGCAGGTTGGTCTGCTCGGCAATGGCACGAATCACTTCCAGCACCGAACCGATTTTCTCGCTGTTCGCCGCCAGGCCTTCGACCTGCACCATGGCTGCGCTCATGTCGGCGGCGAGGTGGTCGATGCTGGTGGTGGTGCGGTCGATCACGGTCAAACCCTGACGGGTTGCCTGATCGGCGTCGCGTGCTGCTTGTGCCGCCTGCGCGGCGCTGCGGGCGACGTCCTGGGCAGTGGCGCTCATTTCGTGGGACGCGGTGGCCACCTGGTCGACCTGCCGGTATTGCTGCTCCATGCCGGCGCTGGTCTGAGTGGCGATGGCGGACGATTGGTCCGCCGTGCTGCGGGCGTCCTGCACCGAGCGTTTCACTTCGGCGATGATCGGTTGCAGCTTGTCGAGGAAGCGGTTGAACCAGCCGGCCAACTGCCCCAGTTCATCCTTTTTGTCGTAAGCCAGACGCCGGGTCAGGTCGCCTTCGCCGCTGGCAATGTCTTCCAGCATGCGGGCCACGCCGAGGATCGGTTTGGTCACGCTGCGGGCCATCAGCCACACCAGCAACAAACCGATGAGCGCCGCCAGTACACCCAGGCACAGTTCCACCAGAGTGCCGGCGGTGTTGCTGTCGTCGAGTTGTTTTTTCAACGCTTCGGCGGGGCCGACCAGCACCTTCTCCGGCACGTCGAGCAACACGCCCCAGGATTTGCCACCGGGGATCGGCTGGAACGGCGACAGCACTTTCAGTTGCTGGTTGCTGTGCAGGCTCTCGGTCTTGCTGCTGGCGGTGAGCCGACGGAGCAATTCAGCACCGTTGGTGGTGTCCACGGCGTCGAGGCGCTGGCTGAGCTTGCTGGCGTCCGGGCTGTAGCCGGCCAGCAAACCGACCGGGCTGACGATGCTGACGCTGGTCTGGCCGTCATAGAGCTTCTTGCTGGCGCTCTGGCTGATCGCTTGCAGGCTGTTGAGGTTGATGTCCACCGACAGCGAGGCGATGACTTTGCCGTTGACCATCAGCGGGAACACGATGCTGGTCATCAGCACGTTCTGACCGTCGATCACATAGAAGTAGGGTTCGATCACGCAAGGCTTGAGCGTGGTGCGCGGGCACGTGAACCAGGCGTTGGCTGGCTCGCCGCTGGGGCCGGTGCTGGTGTCGGCCATGTCGCTTTCCGGCAGGGCCATGGAGGTCACTTTGCCGGGTGTCGGTTGCGACCAGTACAGGGCGAAACGGCCCTTGTCGTTACTGCCCAGCTCCGCCTGGCCAGCGAACAGATTGTCCTTGCCGTCCAGCGCATTGGCCTCGAACACCAGCGACAGGCCAAGCAGGTCCGGGTTGGCCTGCAGGGCCGACTTGACCTGCCGGGTCAGGTCCTCACGCAGGTCGAAGGCATCGAGAAAACGCTTCTCGGCCTGATCGCGCAAAAACAGCACCTGCCGCGAAAAGCCATGGCCATATTGATAGGCGTCCATGAACTGCTGGCGAATCCCCAGCGCCTGGACTTCACCCTGGGACTCGATGCGCGCCTGGGCGGCTTCGGTGAGCATCTCCATGCTCGAGGCTTTCACCAGCGCCGAGCTGTGCTCCATGCGATACAGCGAAAGCCCTACCAGCAGGGTCACGATGCCCGCCAGGCACAGCCCGGCCAGCAGGGTGATTTTCCATTGAATGGAAAGGTGTCTGAGCGACATGGGAACGTCCTTTTATTCGATAAATATCTGAGACTTTGCACTGTAACGGCCATGATTTGGCTTTCTTTATGTCGCAGGCTGAATAACCAATCCCGATCACTGCAACCTCTGTGGTGAGGGGCCTCTGTGGCGAGGGAGCTTGCTCCCGTTGGGTCGCGAAGCGGCCCCCCAGCATTTAGTCAGACAGCCCGCATCGGCAGGTTTTACGACTGCTTCGCAGCCGAACGGGAGCAAGCTCCCTCGCCACAGGAGGGACGCAATCAATGGGTGTGCGCTTTGACAAGGGAACGATGCTGCGGCACAGTGCGCGCCCTCTAATAAGACCCTCTCTCTATTCCGCTGGCGGCTCATGCAGACTGCCGGACGGACTCTTTCCGCTTGTCTTGAGGTAACGATGATTAATGCTGTAATTGCCGCGGTCGGCATCATGCTGATACTCAGCCTGTCCCGCGTGCATGTGGTAATCGCGCTGATTGTGGGCGCGCTGGTGGGTGGTTTGACGGGTGGTCTGGGCATAGACGCGACCCTCAAAGCCTTCAACAACGGCCTCGGTGGCGGGGCGACGGTGGCGTTGTCCTACGCCTTGCTCGGCGCGTTCGCCGTGGCTATCGCCAAGTCGGGTCTGGCCCATGCCCTGGCGGACAAAGCCCTGGCCATGGTCGATCGCCAGCACGCCAACGGTGGCGGTAATGTCAAATGGCTGCTGATCGGCCTGCTATGGGTGGTGGCCATCGCCTCGCAGAACCTTTTGCCGATTCATATCGCCTTTATCCCGTTGCTGGTGCCGCCTCTTTTATATGTGCTGACCAAACTGCAACTGGACCGCCGGTTGATCGCCTGCGTCATTACCTTCGGTCTGATCACGCCATACATGTTCCTGCCCGTGGGCTTCGGCAACATCTTCCTCAATGAAATCCTGCTGGCCAACGTCGCCCGTAGCGGGGTGGACATCAGCGGCATCAACGTCACCCATGCCATGGGCATTCCGGCGCTGGGCATGGTGTTTGGTCTCGCGGCAGCCTTCATCAGCTACCGCAAGAAGCGCGTTTACGACCTGGAAAAGATCGAGCAAGTCGAACAGGTCGCGGTGCAGTACAACCCCTTGAGCCTGATGGTCGCCGGCCTGGCGATTGTCGTGGCGTTCATTATTCAGCTGCTGCTGGACTCGATGATTATCGGGGCGCTGGTGGGCTTCCTGATCTTTTCGGCGTCGGGCATCGTCAAGTGGCGCGAAACCGATGACCTGTTCACCGAAGGCATGAAAATGATGGCGATGATCGGCTTCATCATGATCGCCGCGTCCGGATTTGCCGAAGTGATGAAAGCCACCGGTCATGTGCAGACGCTGGTGGAGTCCTCGGCCTCGTGGATCGACCACAGCAAAGGCATCGGTGCGCTGTTGATGCTACTGGTGGGCCTGTTGGTGACCATGGGCATCGGCTCGTCGTTTTCCACGGTACCGATTCTGGCGGCGATTTTCGTGCCGTTGTGCGTGCAACTGGGCTTCAGCCCGATCGCCATCGTGTGCATCGTCGGCACGGCCGGCGCGTTGGGCGATGCCGGTTCACCCGCCTCGGACTCGACCCTGGGCCCGACCTCCGGTCTGAATATCGATGGCCAGCATCACCACATCTGGGACACCGTGGTCCCGACCTTCCTGCACTACAACCTGCCGTTGCTGGCGTTCGGTTGGGTGGCGGCGATGGTCCTTTGATGTAGGAAGATCAAAAGATCGCAGCCTTCGGCAGCTCCTACGCGCCTGTGGGCGCCGCCGAAGGCTGCGATCTTTTTTTGGGTGTTCAACTTTTGGTTTCGCGTGCCGTTATAGCCTTTAACCACGCCAACAAAATCAAAAGAGTGAACGTCATGCGCATGAGCCTGAAGGCCAAAGTCCTGTCCCTTGCCGTCCTCCCGGTGTTGCTCTTTGCGCTGGTCATCAGCCTGACCACGCTGTTCATCCTGCAGGAACAGGCCCGCAAGGAAGTCGAGGAAACCCGTCAGCGCCTGCTCAGCGACGCCAAAGCGACCCTGCAAAGCTACGTTACCGTGGCCATGACCACGATCAAACCGCTCTACGACGCGGCCGCCCCCGGCGATGACGCGGCGCGGGCGCAGGTGATCAAGTTGCTGTCGAGCATCACCTACGGCAAGGACGGCTACTTCTTCGGCTACGACTCCAACACCGTGCGCCTGTTCAAGGCGAACAGCCCCGAAGGCGTGGGCCAGAGCTTCAAGGACAACCGCGACCCGAACGGCGTCTACGTCAACCGCGACCTGGTGAAAGTCGCCAAGGACGGGACCCACTACCTGCAATACAGCTCGCCGCTGCCCGGCAACAGCCAAGTGCTGGTGCCCAAGCTCGGCTACACCGAATACCTGCCGAAGTGGGACATGGCGGTCGGCACCTCGGTCAACCTCGACGGCATCGAAGCGCAAGTGGCGCTGGTCGAGATCAAGGTCCAGGAACGCATGCAAGGCGTGGTGCTGAGCATTGTCGGGATTGCCGTGGTGGTGCTGCTGGTGATCGCCGCGGCCGGGATGTTGCTGGCCAATACCATTCTGCGTCCGCTGAACCTGATGAAGGCCAACCTCGACGACATCGCGGCGGGCGAGGGCGACCTGACCCGGCGCTTGACCATCACCAGCCAGGATGAACTCGGCGAACTGGCCGGCTCGTTCAACCGTTTCGTCGACAAGATCCACAGCCTGGTGCGGCAGATCACTGAAATGACCTCGCAACTGACCGGGCTGGTGAATCAGGTTTCCGATCAGGCCCAACGCTCGGATCAGGCCATGGAACGCCAGCGTCACGAGACCGATCAGGTGGCCACGGCGATCAACCAGATGTCGGCGGCGGCCCAGGAAGTGGCCAAGAGCGCGCAAAACGCCGCGGTCGCTGCCCAGCAGACCGACGAAGAAGGCCAGGCCGCCAAGCGCGTGGTGGCTGGCAGCATCGTGAAGATTCATGCGCTGGTGAGCGACATTCGCAGCAGCGGCGTGTCCCTCGACAGCCTGCAAAAAGACGTGTTATCGATTGTCAGCGTGCTCGGGGTGATCCGTTCGATTGCCGAACAGACCAACCTGCTGGCGCTCAACGCCGCCATTGAAGCAGCCCGCGCCGGTGAGGCCGGGCGTGGTTTTGCGGTGGTCGCCGACGAGGTGCGGGCGCTGGCCAGTCGCACGCAAATCAGCACCCAGGAAATCCAGGGCATGATCGACCGCTTGCAGGCCGGCACCCAATCGGCGGTCGAGTCCATGCGCCGCTCCAGTGAGGCCGGCGACGGCACATCGGCCCAGGCCAACGAGGCCGGGGCGTCGCTGGACGCCATGGCCCAACTGATCGGCACCATCAACTCAATGAACGCGCAGATTGCCAGCGCCGCCGAAGAGCAAACCGCCGTGGCTGAAGAGATCAACCGCAGCGTGCACCAGATCGCCGTAGCGGTGGACAGCGTCGCCGACGAAACCCAGCGCGGCGCGCAAACCTCGCGCAGCCTGGCTGATCTCGGTCAGCGCCTGGGGCAACTGGTCGGGCAGTTCCGCATTTGATGCGGTGAGCGGGGCAGGGCTGGCTCCAACTCCTACACTGGTATTACGGTGCGCATCCGTCGCACCCGGACGACCATAACCATGGAGTCAGACTTATGAACGACGGTACCTGCGACTGCCCTAAATGCTCATGCAAACTGGGTGAGCATCCCATCGTGCGTCACGGCAAGCACTATTGCTGCGAAGGCTGTGCCAAACATCACGAACACGGCGAAGAATGCTCTACCAAAGGCTGCAAGTGCGCTCAGCACTGACTGTTCAGCCAAAAAAAGTGGAGCCGCTGCTTATCGTAGGAGCCAGGCTTGGGGGGGGGGGGGGGGGGGGGGGGGGGGGGGGGGGGGGGGGGG
>NZ_JBXANU010000052.1:0-6845 GCF_058802085.1 Pseudomonas sp. GW822-FHT02G04 | reverse complement strand
CCCCCCCCCCCCCCCCCCCCCCCCCTCCCCCCCCCCCCCCCCCCCCCCCCCCCCCCCCCCCCCCCCCCCCCCCCCCCACCCCTGGCTCCTACAGTTATGTAGCGTTTGAACGTGATGCAAAACCCATAAAAACAATAAAAGCTTGCTCAGAGATCGACCGCCATGGCCGTACCTGTCTCAAAGCGCTCCCACGATGCCATCATCCAGGACTCCTGGTCCCGCTGCCGCGCCTTCGGGCTCGATCATCAGAGCGCTCCGGCGTTCGATCAGCTGCCGGCAGACGGCATCGCCCAATTGCTGGAGAGCCAGCATTCCCTGGTGCAGACCACCCATCAGGAAGTCCTGCCGTATTACGAAAACATCCTCAGCAACTCCAATTGCCTGATCATGCTCGCCGACAATCACGGCCAGGTGCTGACGTCGTGGGGCACCCAGCGTTTCATCGAGCCGAGCCTGACCCGCGGTTTCAGCGCCGGCGCCAGCTGGATGGAGCATTGCAGCGGCACCAATGCGATCGGCACCGCGCTGGCCTGCGAGCAGGCGGTGCACATCGAGCACGATGAACATTTCCTCAAGGCCAACCGCTTCATGACCGGTTCCGCCGCGCCGATTTTCGATGCCGAGCGCAAGGTGATCGCGGTGCTGGATGTGTCCAGCGACAGCTACCTGCCGCCCTCCCACACGCTCGGCATGGTCAAGATGATGAGCCAGACCGTGGAGAACCGGCTGATCCTCAACCTGTTCCACGGCCAGCATTTCCAACTGACCTTCAACACTGGGCTGAACAACCTCGACAGCCAATGGGCCGGGCTGTTGATCTTCGACGAAACCGGCCAGGTGCTGTCGGCCAATCGCCGGGCCGACAATCTGCTGGGCATCAGCCTGTCGCGGGTCAGCGTCGAAAGCCTGTTCAAAGTCTCGTTGATGGAGCTGCTGAATCAGCCGGACGGCCTGCCGTTTTCCCTGCAAGCCTCAGGAAGCAACCGTTTCCAGTGCGTGCTGAAACGACCGAAACAGGCGTCGATTCAGGCGCGGCTGTTTGCAGAAAAAAAGAGCACTGAAACGAAAAGCCCTGAAATAAAGTGCACTGAGCCCGCCCTGGCAGCACCCGCCGCAATCAGCCTCAACACCCTGCACTTCGGCGACAGCCGCGTGGAAAAAGCCGTGCGCCAGGCCGAGCGCTTGCTGGAAAAGGACATTCCATTGCTGATCCACGGCGAGACCGGGGTCGGCAAGGAAGTCTTCGTCAAAGCCCTGCACCATGCCAGTTCACGCAGCAAACAACCGTTCATTGCCGTCAACTGTGCAGCGATCCCCGCCGAACTGGTGGAGTCCGAGCTGTTTGGCTACGAGAAAGGCGCGTTCACCGGCGCCAACCAGAAAGGCAGCATCGGGCTGATCCGCAAGGCCGACAAAGGCACCCTGTTCCTCGATGAAATCGGCGACATGCCGCTACCGACCCAGGCCCGGCTGCTGCGGGTGTTGCAGGAGCGTTGCGTGCAACCGGTGGGCAGCAGCGAGTTGTTCCCGGTGGACATCCGGATCATCTCGGCGACCAACCGTTCGTTGCGCGAGCAGGTGCAGTTGGGGCGGTTTCGTGAGGATTTGTATTACCGCATCGGCGGTTTGACCCTGGAACTGCCACCACTCAGGGAACGCAGTGACAAGCAGGCGCTGTTCAAGCGCTTGTGGGAACAACACCGTGAACCGTCGCAATGGGCCGGGTTGAGCCCCGAGGTGCTGGAACTGTTCAGCCGCCATCCGTGGCCGGGGAATTTGCGTCAGGTCAGCAGCGTGATGCAGGTGGCGCTGGCCATGGCCGAAGAGCAACCCGTGCGACCGGAGCATTTACCGGATGATTTTTTTGTCGATCTGGAAATGGAGCCGGTGGATACGCCGGAGCCGATAGCCGTTGATTTGAATGATGCCGAGGCATTGAATCGGCAATTGCAGGCGGCTGGAGGGAATATTTCCCACTTGGCGCGACGGTTGGGGGTTAGTCGCAATACCTTGTACAAGCGGTTGCGCCAGATCGAGTGACAGAGTTGATCGTTCCCACGCTCCGCGTGGGAATGCAGCCCGGGACGCTCTGCGTCCCAAGAGTCGAACGCGGAGCGTCCGTTGAGGCATTCCCACGCAGAGCGTGGGAACGATCATCAGTCAGCCAGTCGCCAGGTCGTACCGCCCTTGCCGTCTTCCAGCACCACGCCCATGGCGGTGAGCTGGTCGCGGATGCGGTCGGATTCGGCCCAGTCCTTATTGGCACGAGCCGTCAAACGAGCCTGGATCAGTGCATCGACTTCAGCCGCATCGACCCGCCCTTCGGCACCGGCCTGCAGGAAGTCATCGGCTTCAAGCTGCAACACACCCAGCACGCTGGCCAGCTCCTTCAAGCGCGCCGCCAGACCGGCCGCTGCATCCAGATCGCTCTCGCGCAGACGGTTGATCTCGCGGACCATCTCGAACAGCACCGCACAGGCTTCCGGCGTGCCGAAGTCGTCGTTCATCACCTGGGTGAAACGCTCGACGAACGCTTCGCCACCAGCAGGTGCAACGCTCGGCAGGCCTTTCAACGCGTGGTAGAAACGCTCGAGCGCGCCCTTGGCGTCCTTGAGGTTGTCTTCCGAATAGTTGATCGCGCTGCGGTAGTGGCTCGACACCAGCAGGTAACGCACGACTTCCGGGTGGTACTTGTCGAGCACGTCGCGAATGGTGAAGAAGTTGTTCAAGGACTTGGACATCTTCTCGCCATTGATGCGAATCATGCCGCAATGCATCCACGCGTTGGCGTAGGTCTTGCCGGTGGCCGCTTCGCTCTGGGCGATTTCGTTTTCGTGGTGCGGGAACTCGAGGTCGCTGCCGCCGCCATGAATGTCGAAGGTCTCGCCCAGGCAGCAGGTGGACATCACCGAGCACTCGATGTGCCAGCCCGGACGACCGTCGCCCCACGGCGATGGCCAGCTCGGTTCGCCCGGCTTGGCGCCTTTCCACAGCACGAAGTCCAGCGGGTCCTGTTTCGACTCGTCGACTTCGATTCGTGCACCGATACGCAGGTCTTCGATCTTCTTGCGCGACAGCTTGCCGTAGCCCATGAACTTGGCGACGCGGTAGTACACGTCGCCATTGCCCGGTGCGTAGGCGTAGCCCTTGTCGATCAGGGTCTGGATCATCGCGTGCATGCCGGCAATGTGGCCGGTGGCGCGCGGTTCCATGTCCGGTTTGAGAATGTTGAGGCGAGCCTCATCCTCGTGCATCGCTGCGATCATGCGCTCGGTCAGCGCTTCGAACGACTCGCCGTTTTCACGGGCGCGATTGATGATCTTGTCGTCGATGTCGGTGATGTTGCGCACGTAGGTCAGGTCGTAACCGCTGAACCGCAACCAGCGGGTCACCAGGTCGAACGCGACCATGCTGCGGCCATGGCCCAGGTGGCAGTAGTCATATACGGTCATCCCGCAGACGTACATGCGCACCTTGTTGCCATCCAGCGGCTTGAAGACTTCTTTGCTCTTGGTGAGCGTGTTGTAGATCGTAAGCACGACGGTTCCTTAAGACTAAATCACTGGCCCCACGAATCACGCAGGGTCACGGTACGGTTGAATACCGGAGCGCCCGGTTTCGAGTCCTTGATATCAGCGACGAAGTAACCTTCGCGCTCGAACTGGAAACGGTCTTCCGGCTGTGCGTTGCCCAACGAGGGTTCAGCACGACAACCGGTGAGGACTTGCAGTGAGTCAGGGTTGATGTTGTCCAGGAAACTGGCGCTGTCTTCGGCCTTCTCCGGGTTCGGAGAACGGAACAGACGATCGTACAGACGCACTTCGCACTCGACGCTGGCCGCTGCCGGCACCCAGTGCACCACGCCTTTGACCTTGCGGCCTTCAGGGTTCTTGCCCAGGGTTTCCGGATCGTACGAGCAACGCAGTTCGACGATGTTGCCATCGGCGTCCTTGATCGCTTCGTCGGCACGGATCACGTAGCTGCCGCGCAGACGCACTTCGCCGTTCGGCTCCAGGCGCTTGTAGCCTTTTGGCGGCTCTTCCATGAAGTCTTCACGGTCGATGTAGAGCTCACGGGCGAACGGCAGAACGCGCACACCCATGTCTTCTTTCGGGTGGCACGCCAGTTCGAGGTTTTCGACCTGACCTTCCGGGTAGTTGGTGATCACGACTTTCAGCGGACGCAGCACGCACATGGCGCGCGGGGCGCTGTGGTCGAGGTCGTCACGGATGCTGAATTCGAGCATGCCGAAGTCCACCACGCCGTCGGAACGGTTGGTACCGATCATTTCGCAAAAGTTGCGGATCGATTTCGGCGTGTAGCCCCGGCGACGGAAGCCCGACAGCGTGGACATGCGCGGATCGTCCCAGCCATTGACGTGCTTTTCATCGACCAGTTGCTTGAGCTTGCGCTTGCTGGTGATGGTGTAGTTCAGGTTCAGACGGCTGAACTCGTACTGACGCGGGTGCGCCGGTACTGGCAGGCTGTCGAGGAACCAGTCGTACAGCGGACGATGGCTTTCGAACTCCAGGGTGCAGATCGAGTGGGTGATGCCTTCGATGGCGTCCGACTGACCGTGGGTGAAGTCGTAGTTCGGGTAGATGCACCACTTGTCACCGGTCTGGTGGTGGTGAGCGTGACGGATGCGATACATGATCGGGTCGCGCAGGTTCATGTTCGGCGAGGCCATGTCGATCTTGGCCCGCAGCACGCGTGCGCCGTCCTTGAACTCGCCGGCCTTCATGCGGGCGAACAGGTCGAGGTTTTCTTCAACCGAACGGTCGCGGAACGGGCTGTTCTTGCCCGGCTCGGTCAGGCTGCCACGGTATTCCTTGGCTTGTTCAGGGGTCAGGTCGTCGACATAGGCCTTTCCGGCCTTGATCAGCTCTACCGCCCAGTCGTGCAACTGGTCGAAATACTGCGAGGCATAGCGCACTTCACCGGACCATTCGAAGCCCAGCCATTTGACGTCGCTTTCGATCGCGTCGATGTATTCCTGGTCTTCCTTGGCCGGGTTGGTGTCGTCGAAACGCAGGTGCGTGACGCCGCCGAACTCCTGGGCCAGGCCGAAGTTCACGCAAATCGACTTGGCGTGACCGATGTGCAGGTAGCCATTGGGCTCAGGCGGGAAACGAGTAACGATCTGCGTGTGCTTACCCGAGTCCAGGTCCGCCTGGATGATCGGGCGCAGGAAATTGACCGGCACGGCAGGGCCGGTCTTGGAATTCGAGGTAGGGTCGACAGTGGGCTTGCTCATAGGATCCTTGAACGTACAAGTGCGCGGCCAGTTGGCCAAATCAAAGCGGCTGTTATAAATCAAAGGGGCTTATCATAGCCGATGCTGTCAAGTGGCTGACAGAGCAGGCCGGCAATCGGTTGCATTTAATCGGCCGGCGATGAAAAACAGCCTCGAAATTCACGCCCGGCACGCTAAACTGCGCACCTTGGCCGACACTGGCCGGACCGGTTAAGGGCCAAAGCGCCCCGAAACCCACGAATTTCTATAAAGAGTACTGATCATGACTCAAGTCAAACTGTCTACCAACTTCGGCGACATCGTCCTGGAACTGAACGCTGAAAAGGCACCGCTGACCGTTGCCAACTTCATCGAGTACGTCAAGGCCGGTCACTACGAAAACACCGTTTTTCACCGCGTCATCGGCAACTTCATGATCCAGGGCGGTGGTTTCGAGCCAGGCATGAAAGAAAAGAAAGACAAGCGCCCAAGCATCCAGAACGAAGCCGACAACGGCCTGCCGAACAAGAAGTACAGCGTTGCCATGGCCCGCACCATGGAGCCGCATTCGGCTTCCGCGCAATTCTTCATCAACGTGGCTGACAACAGCTTCCTGAACCACAGCGCCAAGACCGTTCAGGGCTGGGGCTACGCGGTATTCGGCGAAGTGGTTGCAGGCACCGACGTAGTGGACAAGATCAAAGGCGTGGCCACCACCTCCAAGGCCGGTCACCAGGACGTACCTGCAGACGACGTGATCATCGAGAAAGCCGAGATCATTGAGTGATACTGCTGATTTCAGACTTGCATCTGGAAGAGGAGCGCCCGGACATTACCCGGGCGTTTCTGGATTTGCTCGCTGGACGCGCCCGCTCGGCGAGTGCGCTGTACATTCTGGGCGACTTTTTCGAGGCGTGGATTGGCGACGATGCCATGACGCCGTTCCAGCGCTCCATCTGCCAGGCCCTGCGCGACCTCAGCGACAGCGGCACGGCCATTTTTCTGATGCACGGCAATCGCGACTTCATGCTCGGCAAGGCCTTCTGCAAAGCAGCCGGCTGTACCTTGCTCAAAGATCCGAGTGTCGTGCAATTTTACGGCGAGCCGGTGCTGTTGATGCACGGCGACAGCCTCTGCACCCGCGACGTCGGTTATATGAAGCTGCGGCGCTACCTGCGTAACCCGATCACCCTGTTCATCCTGCGCCATCTGCCCTTGGGCACCCGCCATAAACTGGCGCGCAAGCTGCGCAGCGAAAGCCGTGCGCAGACGCGGATGAAGGCCAATGACATTGTCGATGTCACGCCGGAAGAGATTCCGCGGATCATGCAGCAATACGGCGTGAAAACCTTGATCCACGGCCACACCCATCGCCCCGCCATCCACAAGTTGCAGATTGGCGCGCAGGCGGCCAAGCGTATTGTGTTGGGGGATTGGGATCGTCAGGGCTGGGCGTTGCAGGTGGATGAGCAAGGGTTTGCGTTGGCGCCGTTTGACTTCACCCCGCCACCGCAACTGGCAGCACCTTCAGCCTGATCGTTCCCACGCTCTGCGTCACTAGTGTCCGGTAAAACCTTTTCAGAGCTGAAGGCTGCCTTGGGCAGCCTTC
>NZ_JBXANU010000051.1:0-8674 GCF_058802085.1 Pseudomonas sp. GW822-FHT02G04 | reverse complement strand
CCCCCCCCCCCCCCCCCCCCCCCCCCCCCCCCCCCCCCCCCCCCCCCCCCCCCCCCCCCCCCCCCCGCTCCTACGGGATTGGTGGTGTTTTCTTAGGCGCTCAGTACTCGGCACGCCTCAGCCGGCAAGGTCACCGACACCGGGTTGCCAATGCTCAACCCAATGCCCTGGCACGGCGTGCTCAACGCGGTAAACGACACCCCGGAACATTCGACGGTGGTTTCAATCGTAGCGCCGATATCTCGCACAAACGTCACCTTGCCGAGCAAGCGATTCCCCGCCGTGGCCTGCGGTTGCGACAGTTGCAGGTCTTCCGGGCGAATCAGCATTTTCACCTTCTCCCCCACCACAATGCTGCTGCAGATCGGCACTTGCAGCGCATCACCGCCGGGCAGGCTGACCTTGCCGTTGCCCAACGCCGTGGCCGGGAAAATATTCCCCGAACCGATAAAGTCCGCGACGAATTCATTGGCCGGATGACGATAGATCTCAATCGGCGTGCCCACCTGCTGCACTCGATGTTCACCCAGCACCACCACGATGTCGGCCATGGTCATGGCTTCGCGCTGATCATGGGTGACCATGATGGTGGTGATGTTCAAACGCTGTTGCAGCTGACGGATTTCCACCTGCATCGACTCGCGCAGCTTGGCGTCCAGCGCCGACAGCGGTTCGTCGAGCAGGAGGATTTTCGGATGGTTGGCAATCGCCCGGGCAATCGCCACTCGCTGACGCTGACCGCCAGAGAGTTTTGCCACCGGGCGATCAATCATTTCCTGCAGTTGAATCAGCTCAAGCAACTCCACCACCCGCGCCTGCTGATCAGCCTTGCTGACCCCACGCAGTTTCAGCGGATAGGCAATGTTCTCCCCCACCGTCATGTGCGGAAACAGCGCCAGCGATTGAAACACCATGCCAAAATTACGCTGATGCGCAGGCGTATGGCCGATGTCTTCACCGTCCAGGCGAATCTCGCCGCCAGTCAGGGTTTCGAGCCCGGCGATCATCCGCAGCAAAGTGGTTTTACCGCAGCCCGACGGGCCGAGGAAACACACCAGTTTGCCCTCGGGCAAATGCAGGTTTACATCCTTTACCGCGCAGGCCGAGCCGTAATGTTTCTCGACGTTTTCCAGAATCAGACCAGTCATTTGAATCACCTCAAGAAATCAGAACGAAACGCCGCCTTCGCCAACCAACTTTTCCAGCGCCCAAATGAGCACGAAGTCGATCAGCACGATCAGCACGGCAAACGAGAAAACGGTAGGGTCGAGCGAAGACACGGTGCGGCTGTACATCCAGATCGGCACGGTCATGACGTCGATGGTGTAGAGGAAATAGGTCACGGTGAATTCGTTGAACGAAACGATGAACGCCAGCAGCATGCCCGCCAGAATCCCCGACTTCATCAACGGCACCACCACATCGACAATCGCCCGCAGCGGTGAAGCACCGAGCATTTGCGCGGCCTCTTCGACTTCGCTGCCGATGGAGAGCATCGCCGCGGTGCAGTTTTTCACCACGAACGGCAGCGCCAGAATCACATGGGCAATCACCAGCCGCGAAGTGGTGATCTGGAACGGCAGGCTGTCGAACACCAACAGCAAGGCCAGGCCCAACACCACCATCGGAAACACCAGTGGCAGCGACATCAATTGCAGCGCCACGGCCTTGCCACGGAACTCGCAGCGGGTCAGCGCGTAAGCCGCCGGCACCGCGATGATCGTGGCGAAGATCATGGTCAGGCAGGCCACCATCAGGCTGGTGCTCATGGCTTTGCCCAGGCTCAGCACGTCGCTGGCGTCCGGCGAGACGAAGGTGTGCCAAGCCGCTTTGTACCATTGCAGGCTGTAGCTGCTGGGCGGAAAGTCGAGGTTCGACGCGCCGCTGAACGACATGACGATCATGGTCAGAATCGGCAGTACCGCCAGCAGCAAAATGAAGCCCGAGAGGATGCCGGCGAACTTGCCGGTATCGCCCGGCAACAGCGACTGACGCTTCTTGATCAAGGTGCTCATTGGGAAGCCTCCAGCATGCGCCGACGACGGCCAGTGATGTATTCGGACAAGGTCATGATGGCGAGCGTGGTGACGATCAGCACCACACCGGCGGCGGACGCGGCAGGCCAGTTCATCAGTGGGGCGATCTGGTCATGGACCATCACCGCCAGCATCGGCACGCGCCGACCGCCGAGCAGCAAAGGCACCACGAAGCTACTGGCGTTGTAGGCGAACACCAGCGTCGCGCCGGTGATGATCCCCGGAAAGCTCATCGGCAACACCACTTGGCGAAACACCTGAAAGCGACTGGCGCCCAGGGTGGCAGCGGCTTCTTCGTAAGTGCGGGCGACACCGCGCATGGCGCTGGCAATCGGCAGCACGGCCAACGGGAACGCGGTTTGCACCAGGCCCATCAATACGCCGTTCTGGTTGTACAGCAGCATGATCGGCCGCTTGATCAGGCCCAGGCCCATCAGCGCCTGATTGAGCATCCCGCCCGGGCCGAGAATCACCAGCCAGCCGTAGCTTTGCAGTAACAGGTTGACCAGCAACGGCAACAGCACCGCCGCCAGGAAAATCCGCCGCACGAACGGTGAGGTCAGCCGCGACATGGTGTAGGCCACCGGGATCGCCAGCAGCACCGCGATCACCGCACTGATCAGCGCCAGGCGCAGAGTCAGCAGCAAGGATTTGAGGTAGTACGGTTCCAGCAATTGCGCGTAACTGGCCAGGCTGAAGCCGGACCACTCCGCACCTTTGGTGCCCACGCTCATGCGCAGCACCAGGAGGCTGGCGGCAATCAGCACGCCGAGAAACAGCATCGACGGCGAGAGAAAAAACCACGCACGCACTGTCGGTGAGACACCCCGATTAGCGCGCGTGGGTGCGACGCTTACCGGATGGGTCAGAGGTTGGTGTTCCATAGCAAGGGTCTCGTCAATGGAAAGCAGCAAGACTGAGATTCGGCAAAACCTGTGGCGAGGGAGCTTGTCGGATCGCCGCACCGTCCCGCTCGGCTGCGTAGCAGCCGCAAAACCAGACACCGCGTTCTATCTGAAAAGGCGCGGTGATTGATTGGGGTCGCTGCGCGACCCAGCGGGAGCAAGCTCCCTCGCCACAATGAATCTTCAAACCGCAGAAATCAGGAAGAAAAGATTTCCGTATAACGACGAATCCATTGGTCATGCACGGTGGCCAGGAAGGCGTTGTCGTGCATGATCGCCTTCTCGGCAATCTGCTCCGGCGTAAGGATGTACGGGCTCTTGCGGGCTTCGGCGGAGATGATCGCCTTGGCGTTGACCGGACCGTTGTAGATGTCTTCGGCCATCTTGCCCTGCACCAGCGGGTCCAGAGAGTGGTTGATGAAGGCGTAGGCCAGGTCGGTATCGCCCGGACGATTTTTCGGCATCACCGAGAGCATCAGGTCGGTGTAGAAACCTTCCTTCATGCCGAACGTGGCGCCCAGACCGTAGGCCGGGTCGCGGATCTGTTTCGGGAAAAACGCCGGCGCGTACAAGCCGCCCATGTCCAGGGACCCGGTGCGGAACAACTCGGCGATCTGGTTCGGGTTTTCACCCAGGGTCACCACGCGGCTCTTGAGCTCGGCGAGTTTCTTGAAGCCAGGTTCGATGTTGTGCTCGTCACCACCGGCCAGTTTGGCGGCGATGATGATCAGGTCCATGGCCTCGGTCCAGTTCGGCGGCGGCAGGAAAATGTTCGGGGCCAGGTCGGCGTCCCACATCGCGGCGTAGCTGTCCGGGGCTTCTTTCTGGGTACGGGTGCTGTAGACCAGGCTGTTGCACCACAGCAGGTAACCGATACCGTGGCCGTTGGCGCCGGTGCGGTATTTCTCCGGTACATCCACCAGGTTGGGGATGCGGTTGAGGTCGGGTTTTTCCAGCAGGTTGGCGGCGGCCAGACCTTCGGCGCCGACGCCGGCCAGGGTGATGATGTCGTACTGCGGACGATCACCGCCGGCCTTGAGCTTGGCGACCATTTCCGAGGTGCTGCCAGTGCGGTCAGCGATGACCTTGCAGCCGTACTTGTCTTCGAAGGTGGCCGCGATATTGCGCAGTGCTGCCAGGCCAGTGTCATCGGACCAGGTCAGCAGGCGCAGGGTCTTGCCCGCAAAGCGCGTGTCGCTGGCGTTGGCCTTGATGAACGGCATGCTCATGGCTGCCGCGGCAACCGAGGCCACGCCCACGGTTTTGATGAATTGACGTCTGTTCAGATCGTGCTCGCCCATGAAGGACTCCCTTTGTTTTTTTAAGTATGAGGTTGGTCGCAACCGTTGCATCCGCGCGGCCAGTTCGGCTTGAAGTCCCCGGTTTCAAAGGACTTGAGCTTGACCGGCGGGTTCATCCTGAGGTCGTGCAAAACACCTGACTATCGATAAAAACTCATTGAAGCCATGACGCTGGCGCATGCCTCATCAAGAGGCATGCGCTCACTGTTTTCGTGCTGTCAGACGGCCCGAATCACGTGTTTGATTTCCTGAAACGCCTGCAAACCCCACGGCCCCAATTCGCGGCCGATGCTGCTCTGTTTGTAGCCACCCCACGCGGTCTGCGGGAAGATCACTTGCGGTGCGTTGATCCACACAAGCCCCGCCTGCAAAGCGTTGGCGACCCGATCGGCGGCCTCGCTGTCGCGCGTAACCACACTGGCGACCAGGCCGAACTGGCTGTCGTTGGCCAGGGCAATCGCCTCGGCTTCAGAGCTGAAACCGCGCACGCAGATCACCGGGCCGAAAATCTCTTCGCACCACAACGCACTGTCGAGGGGCGCGTCGATGAAAATAGTCGGCTGCAAAAAATAGCCGCGCGACAGGTCCGCCGGACGATTGCCGCCGCAGATCAACTTCGCGCCAGCGCTCAAACCACGATCGATGTGGCCCAGCACCCGCTGGTATTGCGCCTGATTGACCAGCGCGCCCATTTCCACGTTCGGGTCGAACGGGTCGGCCACGCGAATGGCCTCGGCACGGGCCTTCAATCGCGCGACAAATTCATCCGCCAACTCATCGGCGACCAGCACGCGACTGGTTGCGGAACACATCTGCCCGGCGTTGAAGAAACCGCCGCCGCAGGCCACTTCCACAGCCAGTTCGATGTCGGCATCGGCGAGCACCAGCAGCGAGGATTTACCGCCCAATTCCAGGCTCACGCCTTTCACGGTTTCCGCCGCCCGCTGCATCACCTGCACGCCCACCGCGTTGCTGCCGGTGAAGGAAATCTTGGCGATGCGCGGGTCAGCCGACAGCGGTGCGCCGACCCCAAGGCCGGTGCCGCAGACCAGGTTGAACACACCGTTTGGCACACCGGCCTCGGCAATGATCGTCGCCAGTTCCAGCTCCGGCAGCGGCGTCACTTCAGACGGTTTGAGCACCACGCAGCAACCGGCGGCCAGGGCCGGGGCGAGTTTCCAGGCGGTGGTGACCATCGGGAAATTCCACGGCACGATCAGCCCCACCACACCGCACGGTTCGCGGCGCAAACGGGCGCTGAAATCGTCGCTCGGCAGTTCCACGGCGCTGTCTTGTTTCGCGTCCAGGCCTTCAGCCAGCCCGGCGTAATACTCGAAGGTGGCGATCACGTCGTCGACGTCGATGGCTGCTTCGAACAGCGGTTTGCCATTGTTGCTCGACTGCAACTTCATCAACTGTTCACGCCCGGCCTGCACGCCCGCAGCGATTCTGCGCAGGATCGCCCCGCGCTCGACGCCGGTGGTTTTCGACCATTGCTTGAAAGCGTTGGCCGCAGCGGTGACGGCCTGATCGACAGCGTGTGCATCACCGCCATTAACGGTGGTCAGCAGCGCTTCGGTCGCCGGGTTGATCACGCGCAGATGTTCGTTGCCAGCGGACCATTGGCCATCAATGAACAGGCCGTCGAGGGTCGTCGGAAAGGTCATAGGAACACTCATTGCGACACCGCCTTCATCCACTGGGTCTGGTCGATTTCAATCAGGGTCGGACCCTGACGATCGGTGGCAAGGCGCAACGCATCACGCAATCCGTCAACACTGCTGACCGCTTCAGCCGCACAGCCCAGCGCCTTGGCCACACCGATGAAATCGGGGGTGTAGATGTCCACGCCCACCGGCTCAATGGCGCGGTTGACCATGTATTTCTTGATCTCTTCGTAGCCCTGGTTATTCCACAGCAACACGATCACTGGTGTGCGGGCTTCCACCGCACTGGCCAGTTCCGGCAGGGTGAATTGCAGGCCGCCGTCGCCGATCAGGCACACCACCGGCGGGCGTGCGCCGCCTTCGACGCTGCCACCAAGCCAGGCGCCAATCGCCGCCGGCAAGGCGTAACCGAGGGTGCCGTAACCGGTGGACGAGTTGAACCAGCGACGCGGGCGTTCCGGGTTAAATGTGAGGTTGCCGGTGTACACCGGTTGGGTCGAGTCACCGACGAACACTGCGTTCGGCAATTCATACAGCACGGTTTCCAGGAAACGGGTCTGGGCCAGGGTCGGGGCGTCCCAGGTCGCGGCAAGTTCTTCTCGCAAGCGAGCGGCACGCACCTGACCCCAGTCGTTGCGGCGCTCGGCCAGCGACTTGTGGGACAGCGCACTCAACAGGGCCTGGGCGGCATTGCGCGAGTCAGCCACCAACGCCACCTTCGGCGGGTAATTACGCACGGTCTGGTCTGGGTCGATGTCCACGCGCAGCAGCACGCCCGGGATTTCGAAGCCGCCGGCGAAGGTGACGTCGTAATCGGTTTCGGCCAGTTCGGTGCCGATGGCCAGTACCACATCAGCCTCAGCCACCAGCGCACGGGTCGCCACCAGGCTTTGGGTCGAACCGATCAGCAGCGGATGGCTGGATTCGAGCATGCCTTTGGCATTGATGGTCAGGGCCACTGGCGCATCCAGCAGCTCGGCCAGTTCAGTCAGCTCGGCCGCCGCATCGATGGCGCCGCCACCGGCGAGAATCAACGGGCGCTTGGCACCGGCCAGCAGGTCGGTCATGCGGCTGATCGCGCTGGGCGAAGCACCGGCGCGGTCGATGTTCACCGGCACGCTGGCGAGCAAGTCATCGGCCTCTTCGACCAGTACGTCCAACGGGATTTCGATGTGCACCGGACGCGGGCGACCGGCCTGGAACAGCGCGAAGGCCCGCGCCAACACGCCCGGCAATTCCGCCGCCGACATCAAGGTATGGGAGAACGCCGCCACGCCGCCGACCAATGCGTTCTGGTTCGGCAGCTCATGCAGCTTGCCGCGCCCGCCGCCCAATTGGCTGCGCGATTGCACGCTGGAGATCACCAGCATCGGGATCGAGTCGGCGTAAGCCTGGCCCATGGCGGTGGTGATGTTGGTCATGCCGGGGCCGGTGATGATGAAGCACACGCCCGGTTTGCCGCTGGTGCGCGCATAGCCGTCGGCCATGAAACCGGCGCCCTGTTCGTGACGTGGAGTGACGTGGTTGATGCTCGAACGGGCCAGCCCGCGATACAGCTCCACGGTATGCACCCCGGGAATGCCGAACACCTGCTCGACCCCGTAATCTTCGAGTAACTTGACCAATACTTCGCCGCACGTCGCCATGTGTTTGCCCTTTTTGTTCGTTTGAGACGCCGGGCCTGCGCAGTGTTTATGATGGATTGGCAGGCCCGGGAATGGCCTCATTGGAACGGGCGACACGTAGCCGCAACAATGGATAAAAAGTCATACTAGCCATGTCCTCACGTCATACCTTGGATCCCAATGAAACGACTGCCTCCCCTGCCGGCGCTGCACACTTTTCTGATCACCGCGCAGTGCTGCAACTTCACCCGGGCCGCCGAACAGCTGCACATCACCCAAGGCGCGGTGAGCCGGCAGATCGCCGGGCTGGAAGATCATCTGGGTTATGAGCTGTTCATCCGCCAGGCGCGGGGCTTGAGCCTGACCGCCGAAGGACGTGAGTGGTTGCCACGGGTGCAGCAGATTTTCGGCCTGATCGACGAGGCGGTGGAGCAGATCGGCGAGAAGCGCGAAACCTTGCAACTCAAGGCGCCGACCTGCGTGATGCGCTGGCTGTTGCCGCGCCTGTTGCAGTGGCAAAAGGAACGCCCGGATGTGCCGGTGGAATTGACCACCACGGTGAAACACGGCGTGGATTTTCATCGCGAGCAATTCGATGCGGCGGTGATGTATGGCGCGCCGCCGGACAGCTCACTGGCCTCCCATCATTTGTTCGATGAGCAGCTGACGCCCGTGTGTTCCCGGCCGATGCTTGAAGGGCCACAGGCCTTGCAGACCCCGGCCGACCTGCAACAGCACTTGTTGCTGCATCCGACCCGGGATGAGCGGGACTGGAAAGCCTGGTTGAAAGCAGCGGATATTCATCTGAGCAATGTCGGCAAGGGCCAGCATTTCGAAACCCTGGACCTGGCGATGTCGATGGCGTCCCAAGGGACAGGCGTGGCGATTGGCGATTGGTCGTTGATCGGCGATGACCTGAGCGCCGGTCGGCTGGTCATGCCCTTTGATTTGAAGGTGAAAACCGGGTTGGCGTATTACCTGGTGTTCCCCGAGAAACCTGCGCCTTCGCCGAAGTTGCGCGAATTGATGGGGTGGTTGGTGGAGCAGGCGCAGGCACGCTGATGATCGTTCCCACGCTCCGCGTCACTAGTGTCCGGTAAAACCTTTTCAGAGCTGAAGGCTGCCTTGGGCAGCCTTCAG
>NZ_JBXANU010000050.1:0-10029 GCF_058802085.1 Pseudomonas sp. GW822-FHT02G04 | reverse complement strand
ACGGGTTCACCTTCGCAGGCCAGCACCATGTCGGGGTACGACACCCAGTACGGCGCCGGAATCAGCACTTCATCGCCCGCACCGAGGGTGGCGGCGAAGGCATTGAAGATCGCGCTCTTCGCACCGCTGGTGACCAGGATCTGATTCGCACCGTAGGTCAGGCCGTTTTCCCGTGCCAGCTTGTCGACAATCGCTTGGCGCAGCTCCGGGGTCCCGGCATTTTGCGTGTAACGCGTCTCGCCGCGTTCGATGGCGGCGTTGGCCGCTTGTCGAATGTGCACGGGTGTATCGAAGTCCGGCTCGCCGACAACCAGATTGATGATGGACTTGCCTTGTCGGCGCAGTTCGTTCGCACGGTCAGAAGCGGCGCTGCTGGGCGATGGTTTGATACGTTGCACACGGGCGGCGATGCGGGAGGCGGTCACGTGTCGTTCCTCGTTGATGACGTTGACGAGGCCCTACAGTACGAGCCACCACCCAGGCAGCCATAAGACGAGATCGTTCTGGTCGGATAGGAATCGCTTATAGCTGGAACTGGACAGTGTTCGCACCAAGGTGGTGCGATCAAGCCTGTATGCCCGTGGCGGGGGGGCGATCAAGGCCGTCACGATCCAGCCATAGCAAAGGCTTATGGTTGAGCCTTGCCGTTAACCACGCGCGCGATGTGTCGGGGCTGGCCTGGCTCTTGCTAAAGCCTATGGGCTGACTCCCTTTTTTGAGCAAGAGCACCGCCACCGTGAACCTGCGCCGTTTGAAGTATTTCGTGAAACTCGTCGATATCGGCAGCATGACCCAGGCCGCCGATGTGCTGCATGTCGCGCAACCGGCACTCAGTCAGCAACTGGCCACGCTGGAAGCGGAGTTGCAGCAACAATTGCTGATTCGGACCAAGCGCGGGGTCACCCCAACGGAGGCGGGCAAAGTCCTGTACGGCCATGCACAAATCATTTTGCGCCAGTGCGAGCAGGCTCAAAGCGACATCAATGCCACGGGGCATGCGTTGTCCGGACAGGTGTCAGTTGGCCTGGCGCCTGGCACCGCCGCATCGACGCTCTCTTTGCCGCTATTGCGTAGGGTGCGCGAACGCCATCCGGGCATTCTGCTGTACCTCAATGAAAACTTCGGCACCACCTTGAGCGAGTTGATCATGAATGGCCGGATGGACATGGCCGTGCTCTATGGCGGGCGTGAAGTCCATGGCTTGAGCTTCGTCTCGCTGCTGCGCGAGCACCTCTATCTGGTGAGTGCCGACCCTGCTGTCAGCGCTCTCGACGAGATCCCTCTGGCCGACCTGGCGGACATGGACATGCTCCTGCCGCGTCCCTACAACGTCATGCGTCGACTGGTGGATGAAGCCTTCCTGCGCATAGGCCTGAGTGCGCGGGTGGTGGCTGAAATCGAATCTTCGATCACCCTGACCGCTGCGGTCGCCGAGCACTTCGGTTCGACGATCCTGCCCGAGTCCTCGGCGCGGGTGATGGTCGCCGCCACCTCGATGCACATGTGTCGCATTGTCGAGCCCGAGGTCGAGGCGCCACTGGCGCTGTGTCTGTCCGGTCACCTACCGCTGTCGGTGCCCGCGCAGGCGGTCAAGGCGATCCTGCTGGAACTGGTCGCCGAGATGCGCGGCAGCCTGATCTGATTGGTCATAAGGACGGCTTATCACCCCAAAGCCAAAGCGTCTTGGTCGTCGTTCGGCGGGCTCGCTACATTGACCCTATCCACTTAAGACAGCTCGACAGGCAGGGGCCCACGCATGGATTCAGAACGCATCAAGGGGTTGATCGATTTGCTCGCCGAATCCGATCTGCTCGAACTGAGTCTGACCGAAGGTGACAGTACGGTTCGTCTTTTCAAGCAGGCCGGAAAGGTCTTGACCGCAGAGCCGTTGACCGGGCAATCGCCGGTATCGACAGCGCCGCCATCCACGGCAGATACCCCGACGGTGCAGGCCATCGAGGTCAAGGCCAGTCTGTACGGCGTGCTGCATCTGACGCCCGCCGCAGGGGAAGCACCGTTTGTCACGGTCGGCGAGCAGGTCGAAGCCGGGCAGACCCTGGCGGTCATCGAGGCGATGAAAATGTTCCACCCGGTCAAGGCCAAAGCCGCCGGACGGATCGCTGCGATCCTCGCTCAGAGTGGCGCCGAAGTCGAAGCCGGTCAGTCGTTGTTCCGTCTCGACTGATCCCAAGCCCATCCTCTTTCAGGTGAATTCAATGTTCGACAAAGTGCTGATCGCCAACCGTGGCGAAATCGCCCTGCGCATTCAGCGTGCCTGCCGTGGCCTGGGGTTGCAGACCGTGGTCGTGCACTCCGAGGCCGATCGCCACGCCCAGTACGTGCAAAACGCCGATCAGGCCCTGTGCATCGGGCCGGCGTCACCCGGTCAGAGTTATCTGAACCAGGCTGCGCTGCTGTTCGCGGCCAAGGTCAGCGGCGCTCAGGCGATCCATCCGGGTTATGGCTTTCTGTCGGAAAACGCCGGGTTCGCTGAACGTATCGAAGCGGCCGACCTGACCTTTATCGGGCCGAGCGCCGAATGCATTCGCACCATGGGCGACAAGGTTGCCGCCAAACGGGCGATGCGCGAAGCCGGCGTACCTTGCGTGCCGGGTCCGGACTCGGTGATGCCCACCGACGATGCAAGCATCCTGGCCATTGCCCGTGAAATCGGTTACCCGGTGATCGTCAAGGCAGCCGGCGGTGGCGGTGGGCGGGGCATGCGTGTGGTGAAAGAAGAGAGCGAGTTGCTCGATGCCATCGCGCTGACCCGTGAAGAGGCGCGGCTGGCTTTCGGTAATCCGGAACTGTACATCGAGAAGTTTCTCGGCCATCCACGGCATGTGGAAATCCAGGTGTTGTGCGATGCCCATGGCCACGCGATCTGGCTCGGCTGCCGCGATTGCTCCTTGCAACGTCGGCACCAGAAAGTCCTGGAAGAAGCGCCGGCACCTGGCATTGACCCCGAGCTTATCGCCAAGGTCGGCGAACGCTGTGCGCAGGCTTGCCGACAGATCGGCTATCGCGGCGTCGGTACTTTCGAATTTCTGTATGAGGACGGCGAGTTCTTCTTCATCGAGATGAACACGCGGCTGCAGGTCGAGCACCCGGTGACGGAGATGACCACCGGCATCGACATCGTCCAGCAGCAACTGCGCATGGCCCGAGGTGAAGTGCTTGAGCTGCGTCAGCAAGACGTGCAGCTCAACGGTCACTCGCTGGAATGCCGGATCAACGCAGAAGACCCGATCACGTTCATGCCGACCCCAGGACTGATTCAGCGCTGGGAAGTCCCTGGTGGTTTCGGTGTGCGGGTCGACTCCCACGTCACCACGGGTTATCGGGTGCCGCCTTACTACGACTCGATGGTGGCCAAGGTCATCACCCACGGCGCGACACGTGATGAGGCCATGGCACGGATGCGCCTGGCCCTGAGTGAAATGTACGTGGAAGGCATCTCGACCAATATCCCGCTGCACCGCGACATTCTCGACGACCCGGCGTTCTGCAGTGGTGGCGTAGACATTCATCACCTGGAGCGCTGGCTGCAACAACGGAGTCCGACATGAGTACTGCTTCTGTATCGCTGCGTCCGCACATCAGCCTGCTGGGGTCTACGGCTTTGCTGTTCGAAGCCCCCGGCGAGCTGGATCTGGCACCGCAACAACGCATTTGGAGCCTGGCCTTGCAGGCCGGGCAATGGGCCGACATACACGAAGCGGTCCCCGGCATGAACAACCTGATGCTGACCTTTATCAAGCCGCCGCGCGATCTCAATGGGCTGTGCGAGCGATTGCTTGAGGCCTGGGAGCAAAGCCAACCGCTGCCACTCGAAGGGCGCATCGTCGAGTTGCCGGTGGTGTACGGCGGCGAATTCGGTCCGCACATGAGTGATGTGGTGGCGCACACCGGACTGGATATCGACACCATTGCCAACCTGCATTGCGAGCCGCTGTACCCGGTGTATGCGTTGGGCAGCCATCCCGGCTATTGCTATCTCGGTGGCATGGACGCGCGTCTGGCCACGCCACGGCGCCAGGTGCCGGTGATCAGTATTGCAGCCGGCTCCGTGTCGATCGGCGGGGTGCAGACCGGTGTCTCCGCATCGGCCGGTCCCAGCGGCTGGAACACTATCGGCAGGACCGAAATGTCGTTTTTCGACCCGACCCAAAACCCTCCGGCCATGCTGCGGCCCGGCGATATGTTGCGCTTGCGCATCGAGAGGATCATTCGATGATCGAGATTTTATCGGCCACCGCCCTGGCCACCGTGCAGGACTTCGGCCGCTTCGGCAGCCTCGGTTACGGCGTCGGGACTTCTGGCGCGATGGACCATTTGGCGCTGGCGTTGGGCAATCTGCTGCTGGGTAATCCCAAGGGGGCGGCGGCCATCGAAATTCCGCTGTTTCCATTCGAGGTGCGGTTTGTTCAGGACTGCGCCTTCGCGGTGACCGGTGCGGCTTGCGAAGCCACCCTCGACGGTCAGCCATTGTTGCCATTCTGGGTAGCGCAGGCTCGGGAAGGCCAGGTGCTGAGCCTCGGCTATCCAACCTCCGGCAGTCGCGCTTATCTGTGTCTGGCCGGCGGTGTCGACGTGCCGCAGGTGCTCGGCTCGCGCAGCACGCAATTACGCGGTGAGTTCGGTGGCTTGCAAGGGCGGGCCTTGCAGCAGGGCGACCAGCTCTCGGCGCTGCGTCCCGGCATGAGCGCGCTGCCCACGGATTTTGGGGTCGTGTCACCCAGTCAGGCCTTGCCATTGCAACGCGATGGATTGCCCGCGATGCGGGTACTCCCGGCGGCCGAATACGAGTGTTTTCTGGATGAATCCCGGGCGGCATTCTGGTCCGGCGAGTGGAAGGTCACGACCCAGAGCAACCGCTACGGCTATCGGCTCGAAGGCGCGCCGATCCTGCCCAAGGCGCCGATGGAAGTTCGCTCCCACGGCATCGTCCCCGGCGTGATTCAGGTGCCCCACGGTGGCCAGCCGATCATCCAGATGCGCGACGCGCAACCCAGTGGCGGTTATCCGAAATTCGGCACGGTGATCGAGGCCGATCTCTGGCGCCTGGGCCAGGCGCCGATCGGCAGCAAGGTGCGCTTTATCGAGTGCAGTTACGCCGAAGCTGTCGCAGCCCTGGAAGACAATTCGCGCTATCTCGCGGAGGTCGGCCGCTTGGTTGACCTTCACGGGCTGGCCTCGCGTTAAGGACATTCAGACATGACAAATCAGGAAATCCGCCAGTTGGCGGTGTGGCTCAAGGAGAATCACCTGGCTGGCGCGGAAATTCGTCGTCCGGCGCTGCATCTGGTGCTCAAACGTAGCGTCGACGAAGTCGCGGAACCGGTTCAAATCGCCACGCCAGAGACATTAAAGGCACCGGAGGAGCTGTTAAAGACTCCAGGTCTGGGCCGGTTGCTGCTTAAGCACCCGCAACAGAGCGAGGTGCTGGTATCGGTCGGCAGTCGAGTGGAGCGAGGGCAACTGGTCGCTTTGCTGCAAGTTGGCGATCTGCTGTTGCCGGTCCGCAGCGAGAAGGCCGGACGGCTGGCGGCGGTATTGACGGTGTGTGGCACGACGGTGGGCTTTGGCGAGGCGTTCATGCGCCTGGACGCGGCATGAGCGGGCGAGGAAAGAAGCAATGAAAATTGATTTGAACGCTGATCTGGGTGAAGGCTTCGGCCCTTGGCGCATGGGCGAGGATGAAGCGTTGATGAGTCTTATCTCATCGGCCAATGTGGCATGCGGCTTCCATGCCGGTGATCCGCTGATCATGGACAACACCGTGCGCCTGGCCAAGGCCGGTGGCATCGATCTGGGCGCCCATGTCGGCTTCCCCGACTTGATGGGCTTCGGTCGACGGCAGATGAACATCGAGCTCAAAGAGCTGGCGACCTATGTGGTTTACCAGCTCGGCGCGCTGGCCGGAATGGCGGCGGTCAATGGCCACCGTATGACGCACATGAGCTTTCACGGCGCGCTGGGGAACATGGTCGCGGCCGACTCGGCACTGGCGGATCCATTGGTGTGTGCGGTGGCGGCGTTCGACCCGACGCTGATTATCAGTTCATCGAGCAGTCGTGCCATCGAAAACGCCGCGGACAAATGTGGGCTGCGGGTCGCCACGACGTTTCTGGCCGACCGCGCCTACGACGATGACTGCCTGCTGGTGCCGCGCAAGGTCCCGGGGTCGGTGATCAAGGAGCCGGCGGCCGTGCTGCAACGGGTTCGGCAGTTGCTGGAGGAGGGCACCGTGACCAGTCTCAATGGCAAGCGCATTGCGGTGCCGGCGCACTCGATCCTGTTGCACGGCGACACGCCTGGTGCCGTGGAACTGGCCCGCACCATCCGTCGTGAAATCGAGCTGGCGGGTGGCTGTATCACGCCGATTTCGCAGCTGTTGGCGTAACGGTTGCACGGTCATAAGCAGGGCTTATTGCCACACAGTCATTCCGTCTTGGTCCACGGCTTCAGGGCTGGATAGAGTCGAAGTCATCGCGATCACCGAGTGATCCGCACACGTAATACGAGGACAACTTCATGCCATTTTCAGATTACAAAACCGCGCTGGTGACCGGCGCTTCTTCCGGAATTGGCGCCGCCGTCGTCGAGCGCCTGTGCCAGGAAGGCGTGCAGGTGCATGCCTTGGCTCGCAGCGCTGACAAGCTCGAAGAGCTGGCCGCGAAAACCGGCTGCATCGCACACGCCATCGACGTCACCGACCTGGCCGGGTTGACCCGTCTGTTTGAAACCCAGCAGTTCGACATTTTGGTGAACAACGCCGGGGTCGATAAACCGGGTTCGATTCTTAAGGCTGACGCCGAAGGCATCGACTTGCTGATCGACGTCAACCTGCGGGCGGTGCTGCACCTGGCGCGCCTGGCGTTGCCGGGGATGGTCGAGCGTGACTGCGGCCACATCATCAACATCAGTTCGATTGCTGCGGCGTACAACTTCGGTGGCAACTCCACGTACCACGCGACGAAAGCCGCCGTGAGCATGCTCTCGCGGCAGTTACGTATCGATGCCTTCGGCAAGCGGGTCCGGGTGACCGAGATCTGTCCAGGGCGAGTGGCTACTGACATCTTCGCCCACGTTCACGGCGACTCCGAAGAAACCTACAAGCGCTTCGTCGAAGGTTTCGAGCTGCCCCAGGCCAAGGACATCGCCGACGCCATCGCGTTTGCCATCGCCGCACCGATATCGGTCAACGTCGGGCACATGGAAATCACCCCGACCTTGCAAGTGCCCGGTGGTCTTTCCACGGCTCGCCCGCAGAATTACCAGGGCTGAGCGTTTCCCTGCGAAGCACGCACCAGAAGAACGGATCAATCCGTCACGCGGTACCCACGTCATGGCTCGCCAGACGCTTTTATTTCTGCCCTAGCCCAATGCCCGTAGGGATTGACCATGAAGCATGACTTCGATTTGGCCGCGGTTCTGCAAGGCGAATATGCCGAGCTGATCGTCAAGGGCATCGAAATAACTCTACAACTGGCGCTGTTCGCCTGGCTGCTGGCGATGGCCCTGGCTCTGTTGCTGGTGACCGTGCGCCTGACCGGTAACAAGCTCGCTGATCGTCTGGTGGCAGGTTACGTGTCTTACCATCGCAACGTTCCGACGCTGGTGCAGTTGATGCTCTGGTACTTCGGTGTGCCGACCTTGCTGAGCGAATCCACGCAACTCTGGCTGGCGAACTACAGCACCGAATACCTGTTCTCGGTGATTGCGCTGGGGCTGTGTCAGGCGGCGTATTTCTGTGAAGACATCCGCAGTGGCCTGCGCGCCATACCGGCGGGGCAGACCGAAGCCTCCCGGGCGCTGGGGTTGGGGTATGTACGTTCGATGCGCTATGTGATCCTGCCGCAGGGCGTGCGTAATTGCCTGCCGTCGCTGATCAACCACACCGTGCTGTTGTTCAAGAACACCAGCCTGGCGATGGCCATCGGCGTGGTCGAGCTGACCTACGCCACCCGCGAAGTTGAGAACTACACCTTCCGCACGTTCGAGTCCTACCTGGTCGCCACGGTGTTCTACCTGGTCTTTTCACTGCTGTTGATGGGGCTCGGCGCGCTGTTGGCGCGACGCTTCAACAAAGCGCTGGCGAGGTAGGCGGCGATGTTCGATCTTTTCTCGATTGTGCAGCAGAACTGGACCCTGTTTCTGATCGGCCAGTACCCGCACGGCCCTCTGGGCGGGTTGGCGAGTACGTTGATTCTGGCGGCATTGGCGCTGTTGCTGGCGTTCCCTTTCGGCTTGCTGCTGGCGTTGGCTCGGGTGTCGCCGTGGACCGGACTGCGCTGGGCTGCCACGGTCTGGGTGTATGTGCTGCGGGGCATCCCGCTGCTGATGGTGATCTTCTGGACCTACTTCCTGGTGCCGTTGTTGATCGGCCACAACATAACCGGGTTCGTCACCATGCTCTGCACGTTGGTGATTTACCAGAGCGCCTACCTGTGCGAAATCATTCGCGGCGGCATTCAGGCGCTGCCGTCGGGTCAGTACGAAGCGTCCCGGGCCTTGGGCCTTGGGTATCTGCGCACGACGATCTGGGTGATCTTGCCGCAAGCGTTGTACAACGCGCTGCCCAGCCTGATCAGCCAGTTCATCTCGATCATCAAGGAAACTTCTCTGGGTTACGTGATCAACGTCCAGGAAGTGACCTTCGCCGCCAACCAGGTCAACAACCAACTGCTGACCAAGCCGTTCCAGGTGTTTTTCATCCTGGCGATCATTTACTACCTGCTCTGTTTCGGTCTGACCCATCTGGCCGCCTGGGTGGAACGCCGTATCGCTCGCAAACGTCTGGGCAACGCCGGCCAAGCCGTGGCTGCCGACCCCTTGCTGGCCATTGATAATTGAAGAGGGTTGCGTCCATGCATCCAATGATCATGTTTTCGAACATCAACAAATGGTACGGCGAGTACCACGCACTGACTGACATCACCGCCGAAGTGAAACCCGGTGAAGTGGTGGTGTTGTGCGGCCCGTCCGGTTCCGGAAAATCGACGCTGATCCGCACGGTCAATCGCCTGGAAGACATCCAGAAAGGCCAGATCCTGTTCGACGGCCAGGATGTTCACGGCACTGACGCTCACATCAATCGACTGCGCAGCCGGGTGGGTTTCGTGTTCCAGAGCTTCAATCTTTTTCCGCACCTGTCGGTGCTGGAAAACATCACCCTGGCGCCCAGCAAAATCCGCAACCTGAAAGGCTCGGCCGCCAAGCAGCAGGCCATGCAATTGCTGGATCGGGTTGGCCTGGCCCACAAGGCCGGGGCCTATCCGGCGCAGTTGTCCGGCGGTCAGCAGCAACGGGTGGCGATTGCCCGGGCGCTGGCGATGGAGCCGCCAGTGATGTTGTTCGATGAACCCACCAGTGCCCTTGACCCGGAAATGGTCGGTGAAGTGCTGAGTGTGATGAAAGGCTTGGCCAAGGAGGGCATGACCATGATGTGCGTGACCCACGAGATGAACTTTGCCCGTGAAGTCGCCGACACCATCTGGTTTATGGACGCGGGTCAGATTCTGGAAAAGAGCACGCCCGAGAATTTCTTCAGCCAGCCGACGCATCCACGCGCACAACGTTTTATCGCCGATTTGCGCGCTCACTGAGTCGCAACGGTTTTGCTTCTTCTGCCATCCGACTTTCCAATCCCAGGAGTTTTTTCATGCGTATGAAGTATCTGTTTGTCTCGCTGGCGTTAGGTCCTTTGGCTGTTGCGGTCGCGCAGGCCGATCAATTGAGCGACATCATGGCCAGGAAGTCGTTGAGCTGTGGGGTGTACGCCGACGTGCCACCGTTCTCCGCCCCGGATCCGAAAACCCGCGAATTGGTCGGGATGGACGTCGATTTGTGCAAGGCCTTGGCCAAGACCATGGGCGTGGAACTGGAGCTCAAGCCGCTGTCCGTCGAAGCACGGATTCCTGAAGTGAAAATGGGGCGCGTCGACGTGATTTTCGCCAACCTGGCCTACACCAAGACCCGGGCGGACCAGATCCAGTTCAGTGATCCGTACTACATCGCCAAGGA
>NZ_JBXANU010000049.1:0-14569 GCF_058802085.1 Pseudomonas sp. GW822-FHT02G04 | reverse complement strand
ATTTTCGCCAACCTGGCCTACACCAAGACCCGGGCGGACCAGATCCAGTTCAGTGATCCGTACTACATCGCCAAGGAGACACTGGTGGTGCGCGCGGCCCACGCCGATCAGCCGAAAAGCTACTTCAAGGACAAGCGCATCAGCTCCACCAAGGGCTCGACCTCCGAGCAATCGATCCGCATTGCCGGGGCCACACCGGTGACGTTCCAGGACACCGGTTCGGCCTACATGGCCTTGCAGCAGAACAAGGTCGTGGGCCTGGTGACTAACACCATGACCGCCCTGAAATTGGTCAATCAGGCCAAGGCCAGCGGCGTCGAATTGGCGCTCGCCAAGGAGCCGATGGCGCTCGAGCCAATTGGCGCGGGCATGCGCAGGGATGAGCCGGCGTTCCTCGCCAAGGTCAACGAGTCATTGGCGACCATGGAAAAAGCCGGGGAGATCGACGCGATCTGGGATCGCTGGATCGGCCCGAACACCGAGTACAAAATGGTTCGCGAGGACAAAGTGCAGAGCCTCAGCAGCTTGAAGTTCGATCCTTTGCCTTGAACCGATACACCGTCATTGCCAGGCAATGATGGAAAAAGCCCGGCGAGTATTCCTGCGTCGGGCTTTTTTATGTGTGCGGACGGTGCGAAAGAAACGATCAGCAGACGCTCATTCCTCGGCTTTCGTCGATTTGATGAGGTTGCTGCGCAGTTTCACGATCGCGTTCTGCAGTTGTGTGAACTCGTCCGGTGTCAGGCCAGTTGCGTGGGAAAGGCCCATTTCGGGGCGGTCTTCGCGCAGCTGTCGACCGCTCTTCGTCAGGCTGATCCGCACCTGCCGCTCGTCCTCGGGATCACGCTGCCTTTGCAGATAGCCCATCGCTTCCAGTTTTTTCAGGATCGGTGTGAGCGTGTTTGATTCGAGAAACAGTTTCTCGCCCAGGCTGCCTACGGTTTGGTGGTCTTCCTCCCATAGCGCAACGATGGTGATGTATTGCGTATAGGTGAGCCCCAGTTGCTCGAGTATCGGCTTGTAGGCCTTGCCGAAGGCCAGGTTCGTGGAATAGACCGCAAAACACAGGAAGTCGGAGAGCTTCAGATCAGCGGGGACCGCCTTGTCGGTGCGTTTCATGTGCTTCCTCGTTGGCCAGAGTTGAAGGCTCGCAAAGGCAAAATATACCTCGTATACGATTGTGTCGGAACAGCTCTGATTGTCGACGGTGGCCGGTTCGACAGCGCGTCGAACCGGCCGTGCGAATGGATTCATAATTCGCATACGCTTTAAGCGCATACGATATATATGAGGAAAAAAAATGACAATCGCGGTGCGTCAAACCGTGAGGACGTTCAGGGCCACGTCGATGTTGCCGCGTGTCGCTTTCGAGTACGGGCAAATCTGATCGGCGGTGTGCGCCAGCGTCGTCGCGATGTCGTGCGCCAGACCCGGCACGCGGAGCGTCAATCGAGCCTGAAGGAAGTAGGCCGCACCGGTCTGGCCCAGATCGACTTCAATGTCGACGGACAGATCAGACGGCAGCACCACGTTCATGTCATTGGCCACCAGCCCGACGGCGGCGGTGTAACAGGCCGACCATGCACCGGCGAACAGTTGCTCGGCGGTCGGGTGTGGCTGAATGGCGGTGAACACGTGCGCCGGTTTCGCGCTTCCAGGCGACGACAGCGTAATGTCGAGGCTGCCGTTATGACCACGGGAAGTGTTGCCAGCGGCGCTAGCGGTGGTGTGAGTTTTGCCGGTCATCAGGACTTTTTCGATTTTGCTCATGGGGTGGATCCTCAACGTTTTGAAAGGTGTGATTTATGTGTCGTATACGTTTGTATCGTATGCGATGCAATAATAATTGCCCAGGCACCCATCGATGTCAATCGATCGCGTTGCGCCGCCCGACGAGTGGCCTGGCAACACACCGTCGGCCGTCTCAGCGATATGCCGAATTCGTCATCAACCCGAACTAAAGCGATCAAGCCGTGAGCCTTGGACTGGGCCAGTCTGGGCGGTCTGTCCAAGGAGATGACCATGATCCGACTGTCCCTGGCCGAAGCTCGCGAGCTGGCCGAATCGATCCTGTTGCACAACGGTTTTAATCTGACCCATGCGCAAGCAGTGGCGGCGACGGTGATCGCCAGCGAGCGCGATGGCTGTGCCTCCCACGGTTTGTACCGGATTCTGGGCTGCGTGAATTCCCTGCGGGCCGGCAAGGTGTCGGCCGACGCCGAGCCACGGGTGATCGATCAGGCGCCGTCGATTGTGCGGGTAGATGCCGGTGGTGGTTTCTCGCAGTTGGCGTTTCAGGCGGGTCTGCCGTTACTGGAGGAGAAAACCCGGGCCAACGGGATTGCGGCGCTGGCGATCAATCACTGTGTGCATTTCTCGGCGCTGTGGGTGGAGATCGAGCAGTTGACCGCCACCGGGCTGGTGGCGTTGGCGTGTAATCCGAGCCATGCCTGGGTGGCGCCGGCCGGGGGACGTGTGCCGGTGTTCGGCACCAATCCCATAGCCTTTGGCTGGCCGCGTGCGGGGCAGGATCCGTTTGTGTTCGACTTCGCCACCAGTGCGATTGCCCGTGGCGATATCGAGTTGCATCGGCGTGCCGGCAAGGCGATTCCCGAGGGCTGGGGCGTGGACGCCGAGGGGCGGCCGAGCACCGATGCCAATGTCGTGCTCGACGGCGGTGCGATGCTGACGTTCGGTGGGCACAAGGGTTCGGCGCTGGCGGCGATGGTGGAGTTGATTGCCGGGCCTTTGATCGGTGACCTGACCAGTGCCGAGTCACTGGCTTACGACGCGGGCAGCAAGTCGTCGCCGTACCATGGTGAGTTGATCATTGCGCTGGATCCGCGACGTTTTCTGGGGGAGGCCACTGAGGAACATTTGGCTCGAGCCGAAGTGTTGTTTCAGGGGATTGAAGGGCAGGGGGCACGCTTGCCGTCGCAACGCCGTTATGCGGCGCGGGCACGCAGTCTGGTGGAAGGCGTGCAGATTCCCGAGGCGCTGTACAACGACCTGAAAGCGTTGCTGGCCTGAATGAAGCGGGTACCCACTCCTATGGGAGCGAGCCTGTGTGGTGAGGGGGCTTGTGTGGCGAGGGGGCTTGCCCCCGTTGGGTTGCGAAGCGGCCCCAAAACCTGCAATCGCGGTGTATCAGGTACACCGCATGTAATGGTTTTACGACTGCTACGCAGCCGAACGGGGGCAAGCCCCCTCACCACACAGGAGCGTCGTGTTGTTAAACCGGTTCGCGGTGGCTGGTGCCATCGACCAGGCGGGCGATGCCCAGCGGGTTGGCGTTTTTCAGGGCGTCGGGCAGCAAGGCATCCGGGCAGTTCTGGTAGCACACCGGGCGCAGGAAACGCTCGATGGCCAGGCTGCCGACCGACGTGCCACGGGCATCGGAGGTCGCAGGGTAAGGCCCGCCATGCACCATCGCATCGCACACTTCAACGCCGGTGGGGTAGCCATTGAACAGCACCCGGCCGGCCTTTTGTTCCAGCAGCACCAGCAGGTCGGCGTGTTCGTGCAGGTCCTGCGCTTCGCCGATCAGGGTGGCGGTGAGTTGCCCGTGTAGGCCGTGCAGTGCCTGTTGCAGCTGCGCCTTGTCGGCCACTTCGACGATGATGGAGGTCGGGCCGAACACTTCTTCCTGCAACAGCGGATCACCCTTGAGCAGCAGGCTGACGTCGGCCTTGAACAGTTGCGGCCGGGCTTGATTGCCGTGTTGATCCTGGCCCGCCAGACGGGTTATGCCTGGGTGGTCGAGCAAGGCTTGCACGCCTTTTTCGTAGCTGGCGAGGGTGCCGGCGTTGAGCATGGTTTGCGCCGGTTGTTCGGCCATCAAGGCACTGAGCCGCGCGATGAACACACTGAACTGCGGCGAGCGAATACCGATCACCAACCCCGGATTGGTACAGAACTGACCGCACCCCTGGACCACCGATGCCACCAGTTCACCGGCGATTTTCTCGCCACGCGTGCGCAGAGCTTCAGGCAAGACGAGCACCGGGTTGATGCTGCTCATTTCGGCGAATACCGGAATCGGTTGTGGCCGTGAGGCTGCCATGTCACAGAGGGCGCGACCGCCTTTCAGCGAGCCGGTGAAACCGACGGCCTGGATTGCCGGATGCTTGACCAGCGTTTCACCGACGCCCGCACCGTAGATCATGTTGAACACGCCTTTGGGCATGTCGGTTTGCTCGGCGGCGCGGATGATTGCATCAGCTACGTGTTCGGCGGTCGCCATGTGTCCGCTGTGGGCCTTGAACACCACCGGGCAACCGGCGGCCAGGGCGGCGGCGGTATCACCGCCTGCGGTGGAAAAGGCCAGCGGGAAGTTGCTGGCGCCGAACACGGCCACCGGGCCGACGCCGATCCGGTATTGGCGCAGGTCGACCCGTGGCAGAGGCTGACGTTCGGGCAACGCGCGGTCGATCCGCGCACCATAGAAATCGCCCCGGCGCAGCACCTGAGCGAACAGGCGCATCTGGCCGCTGGTACGGCTGCGTTCGCCCTGGATGCGTCCGGTCGGCAGGGCGGTTTCGCGGGTGACCAGGGCGACGAATTCGTCATCCAGGGCATCCAGTTGCGCGGCGATGGCTTCGAGAAATTCTGCACGGCGCGTCGCTGGCAGATTGCGAAAGGTCGGGTAAGCGGCAGCGGCGGCCTGGGCGGCGGCATGCACTTCCTCGGCGGTGGCTTGCATGAACGAATAGGGCAGCGCTGCGCCGGTGCTGGCGTCATGGCTCTGCATCGCGATGTCGCCAGCGGCGCTGCGGGCACCGCCGATGTAGTTGTGGCCGATGATCTCGGGCATGGAAAACTCCTGTCGAAAAAGGTGGGGCAGGACCCTTGTAGGTCAATCAAGGGTATGGAGTCGTGCGCTGTTTTGTGGCGAGCGAGCTTGCTCGCGTTGGGCTGCGTAGCGGCCCCAAAATAGTGGCAACCATTGCCTATTTTGCGAGTGCTGCGCACTCGAGCGGGAGCAAGCTCCCTCGCCACAGGGTGTGGGGTGTGTCAGGTTCAGGCCAGCGAATCACCCCGGCGCGCAGCGGCCGGCACGGCGTTATCCAGCGCAGCAATGCGCGCAGCGGATTCGGCATCCACCTGGTGCAACGACTTGCCACGGGTTTCCCGGGTCAGGCCGACGGCCACGATGGAGATCAGTGCGGCGCCCACCAGGTACCAGGCGATCGGTGTCGAGCTGTGGTACTTGTTGAGCAGGGTGATGGAGATCAGTGGTGCCAATGAACCGGCGAAGATCGGCGCTACCTGGTAGCACAGTGAAAGGGCGGTGTAGCGCACGTGGGTCGGGAACATTTCGGCCATCAGCGCCGAGTAGGGCGCATAGGTCATCGACTCGATGGCCAGACCCAGGGTGATGGCGCCGATGATCAGCCAGTTGTTGCCGGTGTCCATCATCGGGAAGCCGATAAAGCCCCAGAACGCAGTGAGCACCGCGCCGATCAGGTACACCGGTTTGCGCCCCACGATATCCGATAGATAGCCCATCAACGGGATCAGGAAAAAGTGCAGCAAGTGCGCGCCAAACATCAGCAACAGAATCTCTGAGGTGTCCTTGTGCACCACCAGTTTCAGGTAGGTGATCGAAAAGGTGACCACGGTGTAATAGAGGATGTTCTCGGCAAACCGCGCGCCGATCCCCACCAGCACCGCGCGCCAGTGATGACGCAACACTTCCACCACGCCCAGTTGTTGCTGCTTGGTCTGCGCTTGCCGTGCCTGGGCCTCCTTGAAAATCGGGGCGTCATCGACGCTGGTGCGAATCCAGTAGCCGATCAGCACCACCACCGCCGAGAACCAGAACGCCACGCGCCAGCCCCAGGCGAGGAATTGTTGCTCCGACAGGTTCGACGACAACAGCAGCAGGGCGACGGTGGCCACCAGGTTGCCGGCCGGCACCCCGGCTTGCGGCCAACTGGCCCAGAAGCCTCGGCGATTGTCCGGGCAGTGTTCGGACACCAGCAGAATCGCGCCACCCCATTCGCCACCGAAGGCAAAGCCCTGGATCAGCCGCAGCAGCACCAATAACACCGGCGCGGCATAGCCGATGCTGTCGAAACCGGGCAGGCAGCCCATCAGGAACGTGGTGATGCCGACTACCACCAGGCTCAGTTGCAGCAGGCGCTTGCGGCCGAACTTGTCACCGTAATGACCGAACACCAGACCGCCCAACGGACGGGCGAGGAAGCCGACGGCGTACAGGGCGAAGGCGGCGATGATGCCGTCAATCGGGCTGTCGGTCTGGCGGAAGAACAGCTGGCCGAAGACCAATGCCGAAGCGGTGCCATACAGAAAGAATTCATACCACTCGGCGACAGTGCCGGCCATGGCGGCGGCCACCACGCGTTTGAGTCCCGAGGGTGTGGTTGCGCTGGAGGTGCTGTGAGGATTGGACATGCTGACGTTTCCTGTAGAGGCGCGAAAACAGGTAGCCGGGCCGGACCCGCAAGGATCCGCCCGGCAATCACTCAGAGACCGACGTCCGGCAACTCCGGACGATTGGCCATGGCCTTGGCCATGATCTGCTCGACGAACTCCCGATCGGCTTCCGGCAGTGCCAGGCGTGGTGGACGGGTCAGGGCGCTACCGCGACCGGCGATGGCTTCGCAGAGTTTGATGCACTGCACCAGGTCGGCCCGGGCATCGAGGTGCAGGATCGGCATCAGCCATTCGTAGATCGGCATGGCTTCGGCAAAGCGACCGGCCTTGGCCAGGCGGAAAATGGTCTCGCCTTCTTGCGGGAATACGTTGGACATGCCCGAGACCCAGCCTTCGGCACCCACCGCGATGCTTTCCAGCACTACGTCATCGAGACCTGCGAACAGCACGAAACGGTCGCCGACTTCATTGCGCACGTCGATGAAACGGCGGGTATCGCCGGAAGAGTCCTTGAAGCACACCACGTTGTCGCAGTCGGCCAGGGAAATCAGGATGTCCGGGGTGACGTCGTTTTTGTAGATCGGCGGGTTGTTGTAAACCATCAGCGGCACGTCGGCGTTCTTCGCCACGTAACGGTAGTGCTCGGCGGTCTCGAACGGCTTGGAGCCGTAGACCAGCGCCGGCATCAGCATCACGCCGTCGACACCGACCCTGCGCACCGCGTTGGCCACCTTGGCCGCTTGCACGCTGGTGAATTCGGCCACACCGCAAATCACCGGCACGCGACCGCGAGAGGCGTCGACCGCGACTTCGGTCACGGCGATTTTTTCTTCGGCGGTCAATGAGGTGTTTTCCCCCACCGAACCACACACCACCAGGCCCGATACGCCATCACGGATTACGTTGGAAATCACCTGGTGGGTTTTTTCCAGGTTGATGGAGAAGTCATCGTTGAATTGAGTGGTCACTGCGGGGAAGACGCCACTCCAGTTAATGCGCTTGCTCATTGTTGCCTCCGGTTCGTTTTTGTATTTCGTATACGATATTTTAAATGCCGATACTCGGCCAGTGGTTTTTTCAATCAATCAGGGTTTTTTGCTACTGGTGAAATCCCTGTGGCGAGGGAGCATGTGTGGTGAGGCAGCTTTTGTGGCGAGGGAGCTTGCTCCCGTTCGGCTGCGCAGCAGTCGTGACACCGTGATTACAGCATTGGGGCTGCTGCGCAACCCAGCGGGAGCAAGCTCCCTCGCCACAAAAGCTGTCTAGCCACAAAAACTCTCCTCTCCACACAAGCTCCGGTTCAGTGTCAGGCACCCGGCCAGGTATCTGACAGGCGATAGCCCTGTGGCCACGGATCGCTCGGGTCGAGCAGCAATTGGTGGGTGCCAGTGATCCAGGCCCGGCCGGAAATGCACGGGTAGATCGCCGGGCGGCCGGCCACTTCGGTCATCGAATCGATGCGGCAATGGAATTCGGAACCGAGAATCGAACGGCCGATAAAGCGCTCACCGACCTGCATCAGTCCCTTGGCTTGCAACACCGCCATACGCGCCGAGCAGCCGGTGCCGGTGGGGGAGCGGTCGATCTTGCCGGGTTGAATCACCACCGCGTTGGCCCCGGTGGCGATGCCGTTTTCAACAACGATGGGCGCGGCAATCTGGCAGAAGGAAATATGCGACCACTCGGGGTTCAGCGGATGGACGAAGCCCAGCTGTTCGTTGGCTGCGCGGGTGATTTTCAACCCGACCTCGACCAGTTCAGCCGCCTCGTCAGGGCGGATGGCAAAGCCCAGGCGTTTGGCGTCGGCGATGACAAAACTGTCGCCGCCGTACGCGGTGTCGACCTGCAACGAGCCGAGGCCTTCGACTTCGATCCAGGCGTCGAGGCGATCAGCAAAGGAGGGCACGTTCTTGATTTCCACCCGTTCGACCTTGCCGTCGCGGCAATCGGCCACGGCCTCGATCAAGCCGCCGGGCGCTTCGAGCACCAACCGGGTTTGCGGTTCGGTCATCGGCAGGATGCCGCTGTCGAGCAGCACCGTGGCGACGCACAGCGAATTGGAGCCGGACATCGGTGGCGTGTCGGCCGGTTCCATGATGATCCAGGCCATTTGCGCCCGAGGATCCTTGGCCGGCACCAGCAGGTTAACGTGACGGAACACGCCGCCGCGGGGTTCGTTGAGGACGAAATTGCGCAGGGTCTGATCCTTGGCGATCCAGCGTGACTGTTCCCACACGGTGGCGCCGGGCGGTGGGGCGACACCGCCGACGATCACATCGCCGACTTCGCCTTCGGCGTGGCAGCTGACCACATGAATGACTTTCGATGAACGCATGGCTTACTCCTTTTATCGCCGGTCGTTATTTCACTGATTTCAGAAACGCCGCCGTTTCCGCATGTATCGGATTGCCAATCACCTGATCCGGCGAGCCAATCTCATGCACCAGTCCATTGCGAAAGAACGCCACGCGGTCGGACACGTCGCGGGCAAAGCGGATTTCGTGGGTCACCAGCACCATGGTCATGCCGTCTTCGGCGAGCATGCGCATGGTGTCCAGCACCTCGCCGACCAATTGCGGATCGAGGGCCGAGGTGGCTTCGTCGAACAGCATGTAGTCCGGCGACATGGCCAGGGCGCGGGCGATGGCCATGCGTTGCTGCTGGCCTCCGGACAACTTGCCGGGGAAGGTCTTGAGCTTGTCGCCAAGGCCGACGTGGGTCAGTTGCTGCACCGCCAGTGCCTCGGCTTCGGCCTTGCTTTTGCCCAGCACTTTGCGCGGCGCCAGCATCACGTTTTCCAGCACGGTCAGGTGCGGGAAGGCATTCCATTGCTGGAACACGATGCCGATTTTCTGCCGCAGGCGGTTGAGGTCGGTGGCGCTGTGATGGACCTCGACGCCGTCGACGCGGATGTTGCCTTTCTGGATCGGCTCCAGGCCGTTGATGCACATCAGCAGGGTCGATTTGCCGGAGCCCGAGCCGCCGATGATCGACACCACTTCGCCCTTGTCCACCGTCAGGCTGACACCCTTGACCACGGCCAGATCGCCGAAGGATTTATGTACGTTGTCGATCTCAATCATTTTCTTGCCACCTTCTTTCTAGACGAGCGCCCAGGCGTGCAACCACCAGGCTCATGACGTAATAGATAAGGCCCGCGACGCACAGCACCAACAACGGTTCCTGGATGCGGGTGACGATGGTTTGCGAGGCGCGCAGCAGTTCGACGATGCCGATCCACATCACCAGCGCGGTGTCTTTCATCACCCCGAGCACCAGGTTCAGCCAGCCGGGGAAGGCCACCCGCGTGGCCATCGGCAGGACGATCCAGCGCAGGTCCTGCAAAAAACTCAGGCCCAGCGAACGACTGGCCCGTCGCAGGGTGAGCGGCACCGACAGCACGCCGCTGCGCACGATCTCGGTGAAGTACGCGGCGGTGTAGACCCCCAGCACAATGCAGCCGACGCTGAAGGCGCTGATGTTCAAACCGACGATGCTTTTGAGTGAGTTGAACAGCACGAACTGAATCAGCAGCGGCACGCTGCGAAACACGTCCAGCACCCAGGCCAGGGGCAGGCTGGCGCGTGGCAACAGTGCCCGCAGCAGGCCAAACAACAGCCCGGCGACGGAGCCGAGGATGATCGACCAGAACGTCAGTTGCAGGGTGACCCAGGCGCCATCGAGCAGGAACAGCAGGTCATTCCAGGAAAAACTGGTGGAAAACATGATCAAGCCCTCAGTAACGGAACAACCGCCAGGCCATCAGCCGGGCCGACGCGACAATCGCCTTGGCAATCAGGTAATACAGCGCCGCAGCGATGGCGAAGTATTCGAAGGTGCGGAACGTTTTGACGTTGTAGTCCTGGGTCACCCCGGTCAGGTCATTGTTCAGCCCGACGATCACCCCCAGCGACGTCATCAGCACCGCCCAGACCATTTGATTCGTCAGCGGGTAGAAGACGATCCGCAACAGCTGCGGGACGATGATCATGCGGTAGGCCTGGAAGGCACTCATGCCCAGCGAACGTGCGGCGCGCACTTGGGTGTCGGGTACGGCCTTGAGGCCGCCGCGAAAGTTTTCCGCCAGGTACCCGGCATTGTTGAAGGTGATCCCGGCGAGCAGGGCGAACCATGAGCTGACATGCAGGCCCAGCGAGCCGAGACCGAAGTAGAGGACGTAGATCTGGAACAGCGACGGCGTGTTGCGCGCGATCGATACCCAGCCGTTGCCAATGCCGCGCAGCAACGGGTTTCTGGTTTCGCGCATCACCGTCAGGGCCAGGGCGATCAGCACGCCGAAGATCATCGACAGCGCGGCGGTCTCGAAGGTGACCCAGGCGCCGGCGAGCATGTCCGGCAGGGCGCGCAGTGTGGCGCGCCATTGGAAGGTGTAATCAAACATGCGCGAGAGTCTCCAGTGGGGTGGCAGTTTGCAGCCAGGCCGGCAGGCGACCGCTGGCCGTGGCACTGCAAGCGGTGTCGACGCATTCGGCGAGGCTGGCGAAATGCACCTTGCGGCCCACCAGGCCGGGTGCGTAATGGGCGTATTTGCCGGAGTTGGTCATCAAGGTTTTTGCGTCCGGCGGGATCACCGGTTCGCCGAGCATGCACCAGCAAGTATCGGTGACCAGGGTCGCGCCGAAGGCTTCGATCACGGCGATATGCCCGGCTTCGCGAGCCTGCTCCAGCACGGCGCGGCCGCAGGTGATGGCGAGGACCACGTCGGGGTGTTTGTGCCGACCGAGGCACAGCCGCGCCAGGTGGGCGAACTCGCTGAGGGAGAAGTGCGGGTTGCCCAGCGAGACCACATCCACTCGGCTGTCGCGGGCACTGTTGAGCTCGCGCCAACTGACCAATAGATCTTTGAGTCGGATTTTTTCCACCGGTATGGCTACATCCACCTCCAGCACTTGTTCCGGGTCGATGGCCTCCGGGGTGATCCCGGCGATATGGAACAAGGGGGCGGCGGAGGTGGTGGCGAACGCCGCGCCGAACGCTTTGAGGTCGTCCAGGCTCGGCTGATGTTTTTCCAACCCGCGCACCAATGGAATCCGGCTGCCCGCCAGCGCGCCGATGTGGTAACCGAGCAGCGGGTAGAAGGCATCGTCCAGTTCATTCAGGGCGGGCACCTCGACCTGCAATCGGGCCTTGCGTTGTGCGTCCAGGTGACAGCCGATCAACGGGGCACGGCCGGTCAGGGCGATGCAGATGTCCAGGTAGTCCGGGTACTTCAGGGTGCGTGCCCCCAGCACGCTGTTGGCGTAGACCACCGCGTTGGATTCGGCCCAGACAATCTGCTCGCCCGCCTTGGGCGCGCTGTCGAGCAGGTAGGGCGCGCAGGTGAAACTCAACTGTGCACCCATCGCCATATAGGTATCGCCCAAGGCACTGGCCGGTTCGCCAAGCGCCGGGTCGATGCCCAATTCGCGCCAGCGGCGCTGGTCCACGGAAATCGAATTGAGGGTGGTGGGCACCCGCACGTTGGCGCCCCATTGCACCAGTTGTTCGGCAAAGCGCAGGCTTGCAGGTCCGGTGTAGATGCAGCCGTCGATGTGCGCCTGGGTGACATCCACCAGGCGGCGGGCACCTTGCAGCTCGGCCATGCGCAGGACGATCTGCATGGCCACTTGCGCAGCCTTGCCATGCTGGCCGTCGAGCAACGCCCGGTCGTGTTCGGTGAGTTCGATCGGGGCGCTTGGGTCCTGTGTTTGCAACGTGCTGTCGAGTGCTTGCCAGGCATCGCCCGGCAAGTGTTCGAACACGGTTACCGAGGCGCCGTCGACCCGAGCGAAAGCCTTGCCGCGCAACGTGGCGAAGGCCTCCCGGCCGATGCACAGCACCGGCAGGGAACGCTTGAAAATGGTCTGCGCCACGAGCACGCCCAAGGTCAGGATCTCATCGGGCTCGGCCAGCACCAGTGCAGCCGGTGCGTGGCCGTTGCTGATCAGTTCCATCAACACGCTACTGCCGGTGCACGAGCCGCGACCGCAGGGAATGGCCAGCACGCGGCCGGCCAGGTATTCGCCGCTGAGCGGGTGGTGACGGTCAATGATCTCGCCACTAAACGGATCGACCCCGCCCCAGAAACTCAACCCGATATCGGCGAACAGCAGGGCGCCCTCGGCGGTGCCCGCGACCAGGCTGCGGCCGGTCAGAGAAGTGGGCCTAGGCATGCCGGACACCTCAGTAGTAGACCTGGGGCACGGTCAGGTTGGTCGGCGAGATTTCAGTGCCGACCCATTTAACGAACAGCTCTTTGTAACGACCGGTGCGCACCTGTTGGTTGACGAACAGGTTGAGGTAGTTGAGCAGGCCATACTCGTTGCGCTTGGCGCCGAGGGAAACGTAGTCGATCACGTACGGCGCGTTACCGGCGACTTTCAGGTTTTTGTATTTGCCCGATTTGAGGGTGGCGGCGGCCACGGTGTTGGTGACCACGGTGGCGTCGATATGGCCCTGGGCGACCGCCAGCAGGGTGTCGTTCTGCGACTGATAGGCGCGGAAGGTGCCAGTGCCCCAGCTCTTCACGTCTTTCTCCAGGGCAATGGCCTCATAGGTGCCACTGGTGTTGCCCACGGGTTTGTCCTTGAGGTCATCGAAGCTGTTGATGCCGGTGTCGTCGCGGGTCAGCACCACCATCTGGAAGGCGAAGTAGGGCACCGTGAGGCCGACGGTCTTGGCCCGTTCGAGGGTGTCGGAAGTGGAAGCGACGATCACATCGGCCCGCCCGGAGACCAGCGCCGGAATGCGGTCCGGGAACGGCGTCTCGACCACTTCGGCCTCGACCCCGAGGATTTTCGCCAGGTCACGGCAGTAGTCCACGTCGAAACCGGCCGGGTTGTTACCGGCATCGCGGAAACCCATGGGCGGGAAGTCCAGGGTCACGGCGCAGCGCAGCTTGCCCGAACCGATGATGTCGTCGAGCTTGTCGGCCTGGGCGGTGGCAATAAAGGAGGTACTGAGAACAGCGCTGAGGGCTACGGCAAATGCGGGGTTTTTCATAGAGGCCTCGTTGATGTGAAGTGCTGTTGGATATCGTATTGGGGATTTCGTATACGATATTAAATATAGCAATCAACGTGCCCGTTTCCAGGTCGAGGCGTGAATTTGTTGGCAGGCCTTGGAGTAGAGGTGTTGCGGTGCGTCAGGGGATGTTGTGAGGGGCGAGGTCCGCGATGGCGGGTGTTACAGATGGGAGCAATGGTTGTGCGGGGCGCCCCTTTAGGGAACATCGGCGCCTGGTGATCGTTCCCACGCTCCGCGTGGGAATGCAGCCCGGGACGCTCCGCGTCCCTTTCGCGAGCTGGAACGCGGAGCGTCCCTTGAGGCATTCCCACGCAGAGCGTGGGAACGATCATCTTCGCTAGCCCTGCGGATCGAGGTTATCCAGCACGCGGTTCACCGCCAGCTCCCCGAGCATGACCACCGATTGAATCCCCAGCATCATGTTGCGATGAGGCATGTCCATCAACCCGGCGAACTCAGTGAGCATCATGCTCGCTGACGCCAGGGATTCGCAGGCGTTGACCAGCAGGGTTTCGTTATCGACCTTTTCACCGACATGGTAAATGGTGCTGGGTTTGCGCTTGGTGTCTTTGGGGGTGGGTGGTTTGAGGTAGTGATCGAGGGCGCGGTCGGCGGCTGCGTGGAGTTTTTTGGAATCGAGGGATTCGTAGGGGGAAACGTCGTCGGTTTCCGGAGGATTTGGCGTTGGTTTGAACATAGATGGAACTCCAGATATTAAAAGTGGAGCCATCACCTTCGCTACCAAACGAAGAGGTGGTGGCCATACGCAGGTTGGTAGACCGGTCATCTGGCAACCCGGCGCGCCCAAGGGCGCCCTACGCATAGCCACCATAAAAACAGAGGACGAAAAAAATCTCTGCTTAGGTCGCGCTATGCGCCAGAAAACCGGGCTACCAAACCCGATCGCTGTTTTTTTCAGCGACAGGGAAACGATATAGCCCGGGCCACAGGCGCACTAGCCGGCGGATTCTGGCGTAGTCGTAGGCAGAGGCGCAAGGATGTGTAGCCTGGGTGAGTATCTGGAGGTGTCTATTAAACATCGCCTGTTTATTGGCCTTACTGTGGGTTGATCGTTCCCACGCTCCGCGTCACTAGTGTCCGGTAAAAACTAAAGGGGGAGCTTGCTCCCCCTTGCTGTGCCTGC
>NZ_JBXANU010000048.1:0-16038 GCF_058802085.1 Pseudomonas sp. GW822-FHT02G04 | reverse complement strand
AGCAGGCACAGCAAGGGGGAGCAAGCTCCCCCTTTAGTTTTTACCGGACACTAGTGACGCGGAGCATGGGAACGATCAACCGCGAACTGCGTCCATCCGCCGCGCTGCCCTTACTGTTTCTCAACCGCAGGTGTATCGTATTCGCCTTTTGCAGGCACCGCGCCTGTGGCTGATACGTGAGGTAGTTGAGTTCATGTCCTTTACCCGTCGACAAATACTCGGTGGTCTGGCCGGTCTTGTGGTGGTTGGCGTGGGGGCCGGTGGCGCGTCGCGTTACTGGCTGGGCAAGATGGCCGACGCTGAGGCTGGCCACGACTATGAGCTGATCGCCGCTCCGTTGGATGTCGAACTGGTAGCCGGGCACAAGACCGAGGCCTGGGCGTTCGGCCCATCGGCGCCGGGCACTGAATTGCGTGTGCGTCAGGGTGAATGGCTGCGGGTGCGCTTTATCAACCACCTGCCGGTGGCGACGACCATTCACTGGCACGGCATCCGCCTGCCGCTGGAAATGGACGGCGTGCCTTACGTGTCGCAATTGCCGGTACTGCCGGGCGAATACTTCGACTACAAATTCCGCGTGCCCGACGCCGGCAGCTACTGGTATCACCCGCACGTGAACAGCAGCGAAGAACTCGGTCGCGGGCTGGTCGGTCCGCTGATTATCGAAGAGCGTGAGCCCACCGGTTTCAAATACGAAAAGACCTTGAGCCTCAAGAGCTGGCATGTCGATGAAGAAGGCGCTTTTGTGCCGTTCAGCATTCCTCGCGAAGCGGCCCGTGGCGGTACGGCCGGGCGCCTGTCGACCATCAATGGCGTCTCGCAATCGGTGATCGACTTGCCCGCCGGGCAGATCACCCGCGTACGCCTGCTCAACCTCGACAACACCCTGACTTATCGCCTCAACATCCCCGGTGTCGAAGCGCAGATCTACGCACTGGACGGCAATCCCATCGAACCGCGCCCACTGGGCAAGGAATACTGGCTGGGCCCGGGCATGCGCATTTGCCTGGCGATCAAGGCACCACCGGCCGGCGAAGAACTGTCGCTGCGCAATGGCCCGGTACGCCTGGGCACCTTCCGCTCAGTGGCCAATACCGACGCGCCGACCGAATGGCCGCCAGCGCTGCCCGCCAACCCGGTGGCCGAGCCGGACCTGGCCAATGCCGAGAAACTCAACTTCAATTTTGAATGGGTGGGCTCGGTGTCGGTCAACGTCGACAACGGCAAGCCGCCCAGCCTGTGGCAGATCAACGGCAAGGCCTGGGACATCACCGACAAAACCTGCGCCGACCGACCGATTGCCAAGCTCGAAAAGGGCAAAAGCTATATTTTCGAATTTAAAAACATGACTCAGTATCAGCACCCGGTCCATTTGCATGGCATGAGCTTCAAGGTTATTTCCTCGAACCGGCACAAGGTCATCCCGTACTTCACCGACACTTACCTGTTGGGCAAGAACGAGCGCGCGCAAGTGGCGCTGGTGGCGGATAACCCGGGCGTCTGGATGTTCCACTGCCATGTAATCGACCACATGGAAACCGGCCTGATGGCCGCTATCGAGGTGGCGTAATGCGTCAGATACGCCCCGCGGCGATTATCGACCGCAGTCGTGATCGTGATTTCATGCGCGAAGCCCTGGCCCTCGCCGCCGAAGGCGCGGCGCTGGGTGAAGTGCCGGTGGGCGCGGTGCTGGTGCAGGACGGTGAAATCATCGGGCGCGGTTTCAATTGCCCGATCAGCGGCAATGACCCCAGCGCCCACGCCGAGATGGTCGCGATCCGCGCCGCCGCCCAGGCCGCCAGCAACTATCGCCTGCCCGGCAGTACGCTCTACGTGACGCTGGAGCCGTGCAGCATGTGCGCCGGGCTGATCGTGCATTCGCGGATTGCGCGGGTGGTGTATGGCGCGCTGGAGCCCAAGGCCGGAATTGTGCAGAGCCAGGGGCAGTTTTTTACCCAGGGCTTTCTCAATCATCGAGTGTTGTATGAGGGCGGCGTGTTGGCGGAGGAATGCGGCGCGGTGTTGAGCGAGTTCTTCAAGGCCCGAAGAGCCAGTAGAGACTGAGATCGCCAAGATCGCAGCCTGCGGCAGCTCCTGCATTGAAATGCGATCCACCTGTAGGAGCTGCCGAAGGTTCGAGCCGCGTTCGGACGATCTTTTGATCTTGCCTTTACTTGCGGGCCACGATCACGGCGCGCATCGGCGCCGGCAGCCCTTCGATCGTTTTGCTGTGATCATCCGGATCGAGGAAATCGCTCAACGACTGATACTTCATCCACTCCGTCCCGCGTTGTTCCTCGACCGTGGTCATGCTCACATCCACGCAACGCACATCGCTGAACCCGGCGCGACGCAGCCACAGTTCCAGCGCCGGCACCGACGGCAGGAACCAGACATTACGCATCTGTGCGTAACGGTCTTCCGGCACCAATACTTGCTGTTGATCGCCTTCGATTACCAGCGTCTCCAGCACCAATTCACCACCCTTGACCAGGCAATCCTTCAGCGCTAGCAAATGCTCGATCGGCGAACGGCGATGGTAAAACACGCCCATGGAAAACACCGTGTCGAACCCTTCCAGATTCGGCGGCAGGTCTTCGAACGGGAATGGCAGGTGCCAGGCATTGGGTTCGGACAGGTAACGCTGCACCGCCTGGAACTGGCAGAAGAACAGCCAGTTGGGGTCGACGCCGATCACGCTGTCGGCCCCGGCGCCGAGCATGCGCCACATGTAATAGCCGTTGCCGCAGCCGACATCGAGGATGCGTTTGCCCTTCAGGTCCAGATGCGGAGCCACCCGGGTCCACTTCCAGTCCGAGCGCCATTCGGTGTCGACATGCACGCCGAACAGGTCAAACGGCCCTTTACGCCAAGGTGACAAGCCCATCAGCGCGGTGCGCATTTGCGCGCGGGTTTCATCGTCGCAATCGGTGTCCAGCTTGAGGCCGTTCAACAAGTCGACTTCGCTCGGCAGGATCTTCGGCAACGCATCCAGGGCGCTCTGCCAGCGCTCCAGGTCGCCGTGACCTTTTTCCATTTTCTTGTCGAGTTGCACTTGCAGGGTGTTGGCCCATTCGGCCAGCGGAGTACCGGCCAGACGGCGGGCGAGGGGAGACAAATCAATCATGGCAAGGCAATCAACGAGGCAAAGTTAAGACACTGGAACCACGGCACGACTTTCGAGAACCCGGCGGCCAGCAGGCGTTCGCGGTGTTCTTCGAGGCTGTCGGGCTTCATGACATTTTCGATGGCGCTGCGCTTCTGGGCGATTTCCAGTTCGCTGTAGCCGTTGGCGCGTTTGAAGGCCACGTGCAGGTCAGTGAGCAACGCGTGTTCTTCGGGGTCGTTGAAGCGCAGCTTCTCTGAAAGAATCAGCGCGCCACCGGGCAGCAACGATTGGCGGATACGCGCGAGCAGCGCGGTGCGCTGGTCCGGGGCGATGAATTGCAGGGTGAAGTTCAGCGCCACCACCGAGGCCGGTTGAAATTCCAGGGCGAGGATGTCGCCTTCGATCACTTCCACCGGCAGCAACTCCTGGAACATCGAGTCCTGGCCGTTGAGGTATTCGCGGCAACGCTCGACCATGGCCGCGGAGTTATCCACAGCGATGACGCGGCAGCCGTCGGTACGCACGTGGCGGCGCAAGGCCTGGGTCACGGCACCCAGCGACGAGCCCAAATCGTAGAGCACGCTGTTTGGCTGAGCGAATTGCGCGGCGAGCACGCCGAGGTTTTCAACGATGGTCGGATAACCCGGCACCGAGCGCTTGATCATGTCCGGGAACACCCGCACCACGTCCTCGTTAAAGGCGAAGTCAGGCACCTGGGCCAAAGGCTGGGCGAAAAGGCGATCGGATTCTTTGCTCACGGCGGTTCCAGCGGCATAGGTGGAAAAGGCCGGCATTTTAGCCAACTTGGCGCGGGGATGCGCGGGTTGTCTGATAAACCGCCGGACTAACCTCGGTTAACGCAGAGACATGCTGTTGTGGCGAGGGAGCTTGCTCCCGCTCGGCTGCGCAGCAGTCGTCATCCGGTAAGTGGGTTTTGTCTGGGAAGTTGGTGTCGCCTGGGTTGGGGCTGCTTCGCAGCCCAGCGGGAGCAAGCTCCCTCGTCACAGGATTCAGCGCGGTTTCTGGGTGAACGCCGACGCCGCAATCCCCCATTGCCCCAGCCAGTAACTCAGAATGATCACGTAAGGCGCGGCATGAAATGGCATCACAAACCGGTTAATGCCAATCACGCTGTCAGAAAACACAAACGCCACCGCGCCTGCCGCCGCCAGCAACGCCGAGCGTTTGGGCACGTCGGTGCCGAGGCGGGCCAGGGCGCGCCAGAGCATGGCGCTGATGGCCAGGCCGTAGACGATCACCGGGACCAGCAGCGGCCCCAAGCCATTGGAAATCAGGATCCCCAGCAGCACCGCACCCACGCCGAGGGCGAGGATCAGCGGTAACACGGCCAGACGCCGGCAATCGCTCAAGTAAGCCTTCAGATACGCCAGATGCGCGAGCAAAAACGCTCCAAGTCCAAACACGAACAAGTCTTGCGGCCATGCCAGCAACACGTCGCCGACCAAGGAGAAAATCAAACCCAGGCTGATCCAGCGCCGATACTCGCTGGGCGGTGCATCGTGCAACCAGCCGAGCAGGGCCAGCACCGGCATCGGTTTGACCAGCAGGCAGAGCAGCGCGGCATGCACGCTCAGGCCATAGACAAAGGTCACCGCGCCCATCAGCGCCAGAATCAGCCAGCCCACGATCAGTTAACCGCGATGGCGCAGTCGAAGGTTTGCACCGCCGGTACTTCTGGTGCCCATGGTTGTGAGTAAGTCAGTCGCAAGCGGCCAGTGCCAGTGGCGAAGGCCTGGAAACGCCAGGTCGAGATGCCGGCACTGCCGACGATCCCGGCGTCTTCCGGGTTGCTGTAAACCTCGGGGCTGAGCGCGCGCAACACACCACCGGCTGAATCCTGGATCGCCCAGCGGTAACCCGTGGTCGGGTTGCTTGGCAGCGTCAGAATCAGGGTTTGCCCGTTGTGCAGTTTCGCCGGGCATTCGCTTTGTTTTTCCACGGTCAGGTTCTGTTTCGGTTGCGAGGCGCAAGCACTCAGCAGAGCAAGGGCGAGGGGGACAAACAGGCGAGTGGGGGACATAAGATCAGCGGCTCCGGCGTTCACGACGAACGGCGAGCATAACTGAAGATGAGACAAATTGTGACGGTGCCGGCGGTCTGGCTTTTTGTGGGAGCGAGTCTGCTCGCGATGCACGCAACGCGGTCGTTCAGATAGACCGCGTTGACCCCTTTGTGAGCAAGCCCGCTGCCAGCGGGTTTAGAGTGTGCCGAAAACTTTCTTCGCCAAACTGGTCGCCGCTGACGCAGGGTTCTTGCGAATGGTTTCTTCCTGTTTGCCAATCATCTCGAACAACCCGTTCAACGCCTGTTCGGTCACGTAGCTTTCGATGTTGGCATTTTTCGCATCCAGCACACCCAGCGTCGCGGCTTGCCCGGCGAACGCGTTGTATTGCTGAGCCAAGCCGACCTGGTCGGTGGCTTGCTTGACGATCGGCAAGAACTTGGTGCGGATCTGTTCGCGACTGGTTTTGCTCAGGTACTGAGTGGCCGAATCCTGGCCGCCGCTGAGAATCCCCTTGGCATCCTCCACGGTCATCTTCTTCACCGCATCCACCAGAATCGGCTGAGCCTGCGTGACCGCCGCTTCAGCTGCCTTGTTCATGCTGGTTTCCAGTTGATCGACCTGGTCGCCCATGCCGAACTGTTTCATTTTCTTGGCGACCTTACCCAGTTTTCCCGGCAGTTCGATTTTCACGTCCGGGTTGTTGCTGAAGCCGCCGGGTGTGCCCAGCTGTTTAACGGCCAGCTGCGCGCCTTGGGTCAGGGCGTCCTTGAGGCCGCCGGTGGCGTCTTGTTGCGACAGGTCACTGAGTGACAGTGCCAGGGCGTTGGCGCAAATCATCAAGCCTGCGCACAGGCCGGCGAAGCGAAGGGTTGGGCGCAACATGGCGGCTTCCTTATTCAGAAAAAAGGCTCAGAAAAAAGTTCAGAAAAGACAGTTAACGGACGGCATCGACGCGGATTTTCAGTGGCTGCGGATCTTTGCCGTCCAGTTGCACGGCGTGATGTTCAGTGGTGATGAACATTAATTTGCCGTCCACTTCAATCCGCGCGCTGACTGAGTAACGATGGCCGGGTTTGACCTGGGTCGGATCGTAGCTCAGATGAAACGGCAATGGCACCTGGCCTTTGACCGGACCTTTCTGTTCGTCGAGTACCAGGGCCGGCGCGTCTGCCAGTGAGACATCCAGCAGGCTGACGTTCAAGATTGCGCTCGGTGGCAGGGCGATGCGTTGTAGGTAGAACACTTCGCCATTGAGGCCGGTTTTGGCGGCGGGTTGCAGGGTTTGACAGGCACCGAGCAGGCTGGTCAGCAACAGAAGAGAAAGTTTTTTCATCGGAGATCTCCGTATCGAAGGCGCCAGAAGAAACCTGACGCCTGTAGGAATTTAGTCGGTTTGCGCCGCAGTCGCGACTTGGTCCGCCGCATCCTCACTGCGATGCAGTGCCACCTGACGGATCGACAAGCGAATCTCCGCCGGCAGCACCCGTTTTGCGGCGCCTTCGGCCAGTTCGCCGAGCAGTTCGTGATAGCTCAGCTTGCCGGCTTCGTCGCGGCGCAACACGTCGAGGTCCAGCATCGTCTGGATGAAGTGACGGAACAGGCTTTTGTCGAAGAACTCCGGGGCATTCAGGCCATGCAGGATCGACAGGCGCTGGGCCATGACCGTGCACAGATCTTCCAGTTCTTCGGCGCTGATGCTGTTCTGGCCGCTGTTGAGCAGCAGGGAAACGGTCATGTAGAAGCGCTGCAAGGTCTGGGCGATGCTTTTCGACAGCAGCGTCAGCAACACGAAATGTCGCGAACTTGGCGCCGGACGCAGGTACACGTCCTTCTCGAAACGCAGCAGGCCTTGCTCGACGAAGGCTTCGAGCCACTGATCGATCACGCCATCGAGTTCGTCCAGCGTCCAGCGAATGAACAGCTCCGATTGCAAGTACGGATACAGCGCACGGGTGTAGCGCAGGATCTGCTCGCGGCTCATGCGCGACGCACTCTGGAAGAAACTCGCCAGCAGCGACGGCAACGCGAAAATGTGCAAAACATTGTTGCGGTAGTAGGTCATCAGGACGGCGTTCTGTTCGTCCAGGTACAGAATCTTGCCCAGCGCATCGCTCTGCTCAGACAGCAGGTCCATGTCTTTCACATGTTCGATCAGCGCTCGGCCATCACCGTCCGGCAGGGTGGTGTGCGGTGAGTAAGGAACCTTGCGCAACAGCGCCAGATACAAATCCAGCACCCGCGCCATGGCGCGATCGTCCAGCGCCAGGCGGCTGGTGGACAGCAACGCCAGGGCTACCAGATTCACCGGGTTGATCGCCGCCGCTTCGTTCAGATGCTGCGCGACTTTCTCACCGAGGCGGTTGGTGGTTTCGTTGAGCCAGGCCGGTTTGAATTGCGGGCCGAGTTCTTGTTGGCGCCAGTCTGGCTGTTCGCTGTCGAGGAACTCCGCCAGCTTGATCGGCTCACCGAAGTTCACCGCGACCTGACCGAAACACTGTTTGAGTGCGCCGATGACTTTGAAGATGTCGAAGATCGATTCTTTCTTCTTGCTCGCGCCACGCAATTCGCCGAGGTAAGTCCGGCCTTCCAGCACGCGCTCATAGCCGATGTACACCGGCACGAACACGATCGGCATGCGCGACGAACGCAGGAAGCTGCGCAGCGTGATCGCGAGCATCCCGGTTTTCGGTTGCAGCATGCGCCCGGTGCGCGAACGGCCGCCTTCGACGAAGTACTCGACCGGGAAGCCTTTGGTGAACAGGGTGTGCAGGTATTCGTTGAACACCGAGGTATAGAGCGGGTTGCCCTTGAAGGTGCGGCGCATGAAGAACGCACCGCCTCGGCGTAGCAGGCCGCCGATCCCCGGCATGTTGAGGTTGATCCCGGCGGCGATGTGCGGCGGGGTCAGGCCGTTGCGGAACAGCAGATAGGACAGCAGCAGGTAGTCGATGTGGCTGCGGTGGCAGGGTACGTAGATCACTTCGTAACCCGGGGCGACCTTTTGCACGCCTTCGATGTTGTTGACCTTGATGCCGTCGTAGATTTTGTTCCAGAACCAGCTCAGCACCACTTCCATGAAGCGGATCGCGGTGTAGGTGTAGTCGGAGGCGATTTCGTTTCCGTAGCGCAAGGCCTGGGCCTTGGCTTTTTCCGGGGAGATGTTTTCGCGCTCGGCTTCGTCGAGGATCGCTTGCTTGACCAGCGGCTGGTTGACCAGGCCCTTGACCAGGTTGCGTCGGTGGGAAATGTCCGGGCCGATCACCGCCGCTTTGAGGTTGCGAAAGTGCACCCGCAGGATGCGTTGGGCCATGCGCACGGTGCGTTCGTGGCCCTTGTTGTGTTCGATCAGTTCGCGCAGGTGGATCGGCGCGGAGAACTGCACGCGGGTCTTGCGTCCCAGTACGATGATGCTCAGCAGGCGACGCAGGCGCCCGGTCACCGCCCAGCTATCGGCGAACAGCAGCTTCCATGGGCTGTTTTCGCTGTCCGGCGACTGGCCCCAGAACACGCTGACCGGAATGATCTGCGCGTCTTCGGCGGCGTTCTGGCTCAGACCACTGACCAGACGGGTCAGGGTTGGCGGCGCACCGCGTTTGTCCTGACGACCAAGCCAGTCGGGATCCGGTGTCAGGTAAAAGAACGCGGCGGGCTCCACCAGCGCACCCACCGATACCGGCAATACCGGACGGGGCAGGCCGGCCTTGCTGCATTCGGTATCGACCACGGCAAGGTCGGTCAGCGAAGGATTTTGCAGGACGTAGAATACCGGCCGGCTGCGGTCGAGGTTAAGGGTGAACGACGACTGGTTGATCGTCTCCGAGCGAACCCAGAGGTACAGCAGTCGGCGCAGGGTGCCAAACACAAGACGGCGGAACGGGGAACGGGTCATACGGCTTCTGCGTGAATGAATAAAACCGAGCGTTTGCTCGGGCGGTCGATAGTGTGCCGTATTCGCTGAAAATCGGCAAAAAAGCGGCGAAGTAAACTTGAGTTGAGAGTTTTTGCGTCTGTCATATACTCGGCGGTCTGTCGCCGGGTCCCTTCAATGGACGTCGGATGCAGGCTGACGTTCCTCAAGGCTTTCCTGCGAAAAGCCCGTTCAATAATAAAAAGGGAGTATGAACAGATGGCAACACGCGAAACCGGCAACGTGAAGTGGTTCAACGACGCCAAGGGTTATGGCTTCATTCAGCGCCAGGACGGGGTGGACGTGTTCGTGCACTACCGCGCGATCCGCGGCGAAGGGCATCGCTCGCTGACTGAAGGTCAGCAGGTTGAATACGCGGTGGTGGAAGGGCAGAAGGGCTTGCAGGCTGAGGATGTTGTAGGTCTGTAAACCCACTAAAGATCGTTCCCACGCTCTGCGTGGGAATGCCTCAACGGACGCTCTGCGTCCGCTTTTGGGACGCGGAGCGTCCCGGGCTGCATTCCCACGCAGAGCGTGGGAACGATCAACTCTCTTAAGCGGTTTTCCAGGTGATCTCTTCTTCACCATCGACGCTGATGCGAATCCAGCGATCTGCCGTTTCCTCACCTTCTTCCTCGACCCAGCTACCCGGCGCACAACGTACTTCGACGTTCAGCGCGGCAAATGCGGCGCGGGCGCAAGCGATATCGTCTTCCCACGGGGTCTGGTCGCTTTCCAGGTACAGGCTGTTCCATTTGCCTACGGCTTTGGGCAGCCAGGTGACTGGCACGTTGCCGGCCTTGCACTTGTAGGTCTGGCCTTTCTGGACCCAGTCGGTGCACGGGCCTAGAGCCGCGCCGAGCCAGGCCGCGATGGCTTTGTGATCGACGTCGGCGTCTTTCAGGTAAATCTCGATGTCCGGTTGGCGCATGGATGTCCTCGCTGCGGGTCTGAAAAATCCATTCGCGGATTTAGCCGGTCTTGGGCCGTTGCTCAAGACAAAAATTAAAGTTGTTCTCTAACTACTGCTGCAGAACGAAATAATCGTAGCGCATCGAAACGGTGACCTCGAACGGTTCCACTTGTTCGATGACTGCTGCCCGCCGTTCGGCACTGGCGCGCCAGCCGTGAGGTGTCATCGCCAAGAGGTTCGCGCGATCCTGACCATTGACCAGCGTCAGTTTGAACTCCAGGGTTTCGCTGTGTTGCAACGCCATGCCTTCCGGCACCAACGCCAGGTGCTTGTCGTCGGTGTACTCGCGCACTTCATCGTACAGCCGCTCACGCAGTTCCATCAGATGGCCGCTGGTCGGTCCGACTTTCATCAGGCCGCCACCGGGGCTGAGCAGGCGCTTGGCTTCTTGCCAATCCAACGGGCTGAACACGCTGGCCAGAAACTGGCAACTGCCCGAGGCCAATGGCACCCGCGCCATGCTGGCGATCAACCAGGTCAGCGCAGGGTTGCGTTTGCAGGCGCGTTTGACGGCTTCCCGGGAAATGTCCAGGGCATAGCCATCAGCATTGGGCAAGGCTTCGGCGATTTGCGCGGTGTAGTAACCCTCGCCACAGCCGATGTCCAGCCAGCGCTGGGGCGCATAACCGGCCGCCAGTTCTGCCAGACGCTTGGCCACCGGCGCGTAATGGCCGGCGTTCAGAAAGTCGCGACGGGCTTCGACCATCGCCTGGTTATCCCCAGGGTCACGGCTGTTCTTGTGCTGCACCGGCAGCAGGTTCAGGTAACCCTGCCGCGCACGGTCGAAACGATGCCCGGCGGGGCAGGCCACGCCGTTGTCTACCGCGTTCAGCGGTTCGCTGCAGATCGGGCAGGCGAGCATCAGGCGAGCAACTTGATCAAGGTCTGGTAGTAGATCTCGGTCAGCACGTCGAGGTCGGCCGCCAGTACACGCTCGTTGACCTGGTGGATCGTCGCGTTGACCGGGCCCAGTTCAACCACTTGGGTGCCCATGGTCGCGATGAAACGCCCGTCGGAAGTGCCGCCGCTGGTGGAGGCTTTGGTGTCACGACCGGTGATGTCCTTGATGCTCGCCGACACCGCGTCGAGCAGCGCGCCCGGCTCGGTGAGGAACGGCAGGCCGGACAGCGCCCAGTCGATGTGCCAGTCCAGACCATGCTTGTCGAGAATGTCGGCGACGCGCTTTTGCAGGCCTTCGACGGTGGACTCGGTGGAGAAGCGGAAGTTGAACACCGCCACCAGATCACCCGGAATCACGTTGGTCGCGCCGGTGCCGGAATTGACGTTGGAGATCTGGAAACTGGTCGGCGGGAAGAAATCGTTGCCGTGGTCCCAGTGCTCGGCGGCAAGTTCGGCCAGGGCCGGGGCAGCGAGGTGGATCGGGTTCTTCGCCAGGTGCGGATACGCCACGTGGCCCTGCACACCGCGCACGGTCAATTTGGCGCCGAGGGAACCGCGACGGCCGTTCTTGACCACGTCACCCACCAGGGTCGTGCTCGACGGCTCGCCGACGATGCACCAGTCCAGGCGTTCCTTGCGGGCGGCAAGGCGTTCGACCACAGCCTTGGTGCCGTGGTGCGCCGGGCCTTCTTCGTCGCTGGTGATCAGGAACGCGACCTTGCCCTTGTGATCCGGATAGTCGGCGACGAAACGCTCGGCCGCCACGGTCATGGACGCAAGGCTGCCTTTCATGTCTGCCGCGCCACGGCCGCAGAGCATGCCGTGTTCGTCGATCACTGCGTTGAACGGGTCGATCTGCCAGGCGGCCACCGGACCTGTCGGCACTACGTCGGTGTGACCGGCGAAACACAGCACCGGGCCGTCGTGTTTGCCGTGGGTCGCCCAGAAGTTATCCACATCTTCGATGCGCATCGGTTCCAGCATAAAACCGGCATCGCCCAGGCGCTGCATCATCTGCTTCTGGCAATCGGCGTCGACCGGCGTCACGGATGGACGGCGGATCAGGTCGATGGCGAGTTGAAGGGTCGGCGAAAGGTCGGCGTGGGCCGTCATGTAAGAACTCCGAGGTGCGCACGGTAAACATGTAGGAGCTGCCGAAGGCAGCTTCTACCGAGTTTGTTGGCATTGAAAAAGGCGATCATTCTAAAGCAAAACGGCGGCCCGAAGGCCGCCGTTTGACGTTATCTAATAACGGATTACGCCGGTACCGGCGCAGCTTCTACCGAAGGGTTGGGCAGCGACGACAGGAACGCCATGATCAGCGCCGCCAGGTACGGCAGCGACTGCACCAGCAGCATGGTCACCCAGAAGCGCATGTCGTTGCTTGGTATACCCTGCACCAGGAAGATCCCCAGCGCCGCGCCCCACAGCAGCAGCATGATGAACAGCTCTTCGCGAGCCTCCGAAATCGCCACCCAGAAGCCGTGGTTATCGGCATTCTTCGGTGTGCGGAAGAACGGAATGCTGCTGGTGAAGAAACCGTACAGCACCGCTTTGGCAATGGTGTGCGACAACGCCAGCCCGGCCAACGCGGCGCAGAAGGCGTCTTTCAGATTGACCCCGACTGCACGGCGGTACAGGAAGATGATCTTGCCTACCTTGAACACGAACAGCGCCAATGGCGGGATCGCGAAAATCAGCAACGGCGGATCGACCCGTTGCGGCACGATGATCATCGCCGCCGACCACAACAGTGCGCCGATGGTGAAGAAAATGTTCATGCCGTCCGCCACCCACGGCAACCAGCCCGCGAGGAAGTGGTAACGCTGGCCACGGGTCAGCTCGGTGTCCTTGCCGCGCAGCAGGCTGGCGGTGTGACGCTTGATGATCTGAATCGCGCCATAGGCCCAGCGGAAACGCTGTTTCTTGAAGTCGATAAAGGTATCGGGCATCAGGCCTTTGCCGTAGCTGTCGTGGTAATACGCTGCTGACAGACCTTTTTCGAACACACGCAGACCCAGCTCGGCGTCTTCACAGATACACCAGTCGGCCCAGCCCAGTTCCTCGAGCACCGAGCGACGGGTCATGGTCATGGTGCCGTGCTGGATGATCGCGTCGCGGTCGTTGCGGGTGACCATGCCGATATGGAAGAAGCCTTTGTATTCGGCGTAGCAGAGCTTCTTGAAGGTGCTTTCGTTCTGGTCGCGATAATCCTGTGGCGATTGCACCACGGCGATTTTCGGGTCGGCGAAGTGCGGCACCATGTGCTTGAGCCAGTTCGGGTGCACGCAGTAGTCCGAGTCGATCACCGCGATCACTTCGGCATCCTTGGCGGTGTGCGGAATCAGGTAATTCAGCGCGCCGCCCTTGAAACCGGCCAGTGGCGACACGTGGAAGAACTTGAAGCGCGGGCCGAGGGTTTCGCAATAATCGCGCACCGGCTCCCAGACTGCCGGGTCCTTGGTGTTGTTGTCGATGATCAGGACTTCGAAGTCCGGATAGTCGAGGTTGGCCAGGGCGTTGAGGGTCTGTTTGACCATCTCCGGCGGCTCGTTGTAGCACGGTACGTGAATCGACACCTTCGGTCGGTAGTCCGAATCGCCCACCACTGGCAGGAATTCACGCCGGCGTTTGTGGGTCCAGACTGCTTCGGCCAGTTCATGGGCTTCAGTCAGCAGAACGATGAACACTCCGAGCGCACCGAGGGCGAGCAGGAAACCCACCGTCAGACTGAACCAGGTGCTGTATTGCTGGCTGTAGTCGTAACCGATCCACACCAGCACCGAACCGCACAAGAATGCGATAAAGGTCAGGAAGGTACGGCCACGTTGACGCAGGGCCGAACCGTCGATCATCAGCAGGGTCAGGGACAGCAGCGCCAGCACTACCGAGCCGATAGCCAGCACGCGCCATTGCGGGATCGCGACTACCGGGCCTTCAAAGTTGAATTTCTGCTGGCGCGCGGCGTTGAACACGCCCCAATACGCACCCACCGAACCTTCGTCACTGGCCTTCCACGGTTGGTCAAACGCTTCGATCACGAAGTAGTTGAAACCCTGGCGGTTGAGCTTGTTGACCAAGGTACGCAAGTAAATCGCCTGGTCTGCCGGCGACGCATCGGCGCCACCACGCATGCGGCCGTTGCTCGGCCAGCCGACTTCGGAGAGCAGCAACGGTTTTTTCGGGAACATCTTTTTCAGGTCGCGGGCGCGGTCAAGAACGAACTGACCAGCCTTGTCCACAGGGATGAACTCCCAGTAGGGCAGAACGTGAGCCGCGATCAGGTCGACGTGCTTGGCCAGGCTCGGGTTTTCTTCCCAGACGTGCCACTGTTCGGAGGTGGTGACCGGAACCTTTACGGCCGCGCGCACGCGATCGAGGATCACGCTCAGCTCGGCAGCGGTGATTTCCTTGCGGAAGATCGCCTCGTTACCGACCACGACGCGAACCACACTGCGGGAGGTGTTGGCCAGTTCGATGGCGCGCTGAATCTCGCGCTCGTTGCGTTCCTGGTCCGGGCTGATCCAGATCCCCAGGGTCACCCGCAGGCCGAATTCTTCCGCCAGTTTGGGAATGTCCTCCAGCGTGCCGTCGACCGAGTAGGTCCGGATGTTGTCCGTCAGCTTGCTCATGATCTCCAGGTCGCGACGCATTTCATCGTCGGTCGGGTACTGGGCTTTTTGCGGGTACTGGCCTTGCTGGAACGGCGAGTACGAAAAGCCGGAGATTTGCTCAGGCCAGTTGGGGGCGGTGACCGGGCGATTGACCAACGCCCAGAAACCGGTGAACAAGGCGGCGATTGCTAGAACCACTACCAGGTTGAGTCCAAATTTACGCGATGACATAGCTATTTCAGGTTCCGGAGGCTGTGGAACGAAGGAACGGTTGGCGGCTGGTTGCCAAAGGGGCAGGGGCGCGCATCCTACACCGGGCGTTCACTGACCGTACAGCGGACAGGGAAATGCCGGACATTGGGCAATCCAAGTCGACGTAAGTTCTTTGACCAGAGCGTTGTAGTCCAATTCCAATCAATTTTTTGTCAATTAAAGCAGTCGACACCGCCGTTCATAGTGCAAAGATGCTCTTGGCCGCCGACAGCCCTATAATGCGCGCCGGTTTTTGGGGTAATGGTCATGAGTACAGAAGATCCGCGGTTTGCTGGTATCGCCCGCTTGTATGGCATTGAAGGCATGGAGCGCTTGCGCGCGGCCCATGTGGCGATCGTCGGCGTTGGTGGTGTCGGTTCCTGGGCGGCGGAAGCGGTTGCCCGGTGTGGTGTGGGCGAGATATCGCTGTTCGACCTGGACGACGTCTGCGTCAGCAACGTCAACCGTCAGCTGCATGCGCTGGACAGCACCGTCGGCAAGCCCAAGGTCGAGGTGATGGCCGAGCGCCTGCGCGGAATCAACCCGGACTGCACGGTGCATGCGGTGGCGGACTTCGTCACCCGCGAAACCATGGCCGAGTACATTACGCCGAACATCGACTGCGTGATCGACTGCATCGACAGTGTCAACGCCAAGGCGGCGCTGATCGCCTGGTGCAAGCGGCGCAAGATCCAGATCATCACCACCGGCGGCGCGGGCGGGCAGATCGATCCGACGCTGATCCAGGTCTGCGACTTGAATCGCACGTTCAACGATCCGCTGGCGTCGAAAGTGCGCTCTACATTGCGCCGCGACTACGGCTTCTCCCGCACTGTGACCCGTCATTACAGCGTGCCGTGCGTGTTTTCCACCGAGCAACTGCGCTATCCGAAACCCGATGGCAGCATTTGCCTGCAGAAGAGTTTTGTCGGGGACGGCGTGAAGCTCGACTGCGCCGGGGGCTTTGGCGCGGTGATGATGGTGACGGCGACGTTCGGCATGGTCGCGGCGACCAAGGCTGTGGATAAGATTGTGGCTGGGGTTCGACGCCCGGCGGATCGGGTAAAACCTCAGGCTTAAAGGCCGACGAAGACCCTTGTTTGATCGTTCCCACGCTCTGCGTGGGAATGCAGCCCGGGACGCTCCGCGTCCCTCCAGAGCCGAACGCGGAGCGTCCGTGGAGGCATTCCCACGCAGAGCGTCACTAGTGTCCGGTAAAAACTAAAGGGGGAGCTTGCTCCCCCTTGCTGTGCCTGC
>NZ_JBXANU010000047.1:0-18848 GCF_058802085.1 Pseudomonas sp. GW822-FHT02G04 | reverse complement strand
CCCATGTGAGAGTAGGTCATCGTCAAGATTAAATTCCGAAACCCCTATCTGCGTACGCAGGTAGGGGTTTTGTTTTGTCCGCAGGAAAGTTTCTTCAGCCTGGATCATGGCTATATCTTTTTTATCGAATATCGCAATATATAAAAATATACAGCGAGAATTCGTACAAAAGGAATGATCGATGACAACGGCCCTGAGCGGTAAAGAAGCAGTAGGCGAGCGTTACACGCTGGAAACGATGCGTCATGCACAGCAGATGACCTGGAAGGCCATCGAAGAGATTGCCCGGGTTATTTCTCCCGGTATGCGCGAGTCCGAAGCCCAGTCACTGGGTAAACAGATTCTGTCGGAACTTGGCATGGATCGCATTTGGCACCCACTGCTGATCCGCTTTGGAGCCAATACACTCAAGACGTTCAAACAGCGCTCCGATGGCGATCCTGTGTTGGGGGGCGAAGACATTTTCTTCATCGACATGGGCGCGGTCTGGCAAGGGCATGAAGGTGATGCAGGGGCGACTTTCACCACCGGTTCCGACCCGGAAATGATCGCCTGTGCCGCGGCCTCCCGGGAGCTTTTCAATCGGGTCGAAGGCTTTTGGCGCAGCGAGCGGGTTTCCGGCATGGAGCTTTACCGCTATGCGGCCGACCAGGCGCAAGCCATGGGATGGAAGCTCAACCTGGACATCAAAGGCCACAGAGTCAGCGATTTCCCTCATGCGATTCACCGTGGTGGCGACCTCGGGGATTTAGACAAATGCCCGACGACCGGCCTGTGGATTCTGGAAATCCAGATCGCCCACCCTGAGCGTCCTTTCGGAGCGTTCTACGAAGACTTGCTTATCTGATCAAGGAAACCTCATGCCAAACCAAACAGAGCAACCGGTTCTGCTGTTCTCCTACGGTACTTTGCAGGACCGGGCCGTTCAGCTGTCCACCTTCGGGCGCGAGTTGAAAGGGCGCCTGGACAGCCTGCCAGGTTACAAGCAGAACCTGGTCGAGATAACCGATCCGGCAGTGTTGGCCACTAGTGGGAAAACCCATCATCCGATCGTGCAGGAGAGTGGCGACCTGTCGGACGAGATCGCCGGCACTGTTTTCGAGATCACGGCCCAAGAGCTGGTCGCGGCCGACGAATACGAGGTGGCGGACTACAAACGTGTCAGGGTGACCCTCAAGTCCGGCATCAGTGCCTGGGTCTACGTGCGAGCCTGACTTCTGGAAGTTTCACGCCGACGGGCAAGGACTCTCGCCGGCGATGATCATGCAGGCCCAGGCTGAAGTTCAGCAATCGCCTGGGGGGATACTCATTTGCTGGGGAGGAGGATTACTGACCACACTACCAAAGTGATCGCTGCCGCCAACAGACTACACGTCCCGGCAATCAAATGACGGAAGGCGGGGTGTTCAGACTGCTTGAGTCTGGCAATCACCAAGAGCCATGTGCCGACGAAGGCGCCCATAACCGCCATCAACGTATAGAGTACGTATAAAACGATCCGTGCTGAGGAGGCTTCTCCGGGGGCAAGCCATCTATTGAACAGAACCAGCACCGCTATCCCGACAATAAAGCTACCCACGGCACCTGCCAGGTTGGCGAGCCATAGATTCACAGCTCCGCGGTTCTTCACCACCCAAATCCACATCCCCACTGTCGCAGCGAGGAACACCAATACGCCAATTAGCAGCATTCAATCCTTTTCCTTGTTCGCAATAACCCTGAAACCGCCATTGGTCATCTTTGATGAGATGAAGCGATGGCAACACGATATCAAACCGATGGGGTTATGCCGAAGGATGTTGCTGACTGATGTGGATTTTGGCTGCGTTTGGCTCCGTCACTCATTGAATATAGGGTCGACGTTAAAAACGCTGGAACGATCCCTTAGCCTGTCTCAACAGGCCAAGGGATCTGTAAACCTAAGCCTCCCAGCCAGCACCACTGACCGCCGCCTGCGCCAGCGGGTGCAAGTCTGCCCCCTGATGCGTCGTCTGCCAGGCCAGCAACTCCTTGCGCATGCCGGGTGTCCAGTACATCTGCAGATGATTGCGCACGCCGAGCACGGCCTGTTGCTGATCCGGTTCGCTGGCAAAGTATTGGGCGATCTGGTTGACCATTTTGATCAGGTTGTCCGTACTCATCGGCGTACCTCGGCTTTTGTCCCGGCGCTGCGTTCATGGCGACGTTCGTCAAGCAGGCGTTGTTGTTCGTCGCTGAATGCCTGATAGCGTTTTTGCCACTCGGAAGGGTGGTAAACGCGGCTGACTTCCACAGCGGTGACCTTGTACTCCGGACAGTTGGTGGCCCAGTCGGAGTTGTCGGTGGTGATCACGTTGGCACCCGACTCAGGGAAGTGGAAGGTGGTGTACACCACGCCTGGGGCAACCCGTTCGGTGACTCGTGCCCGCAGTACGGTCTGCCCGGCGCGGCTGCCGATGCCGACCCAGTCACCTTCGTTGATCCCACGGCTCTCGGCGTCGGTCGGGTGGATTTCCAGTCGGTCCTCATCGTGCCAGGCGACGTTTTCAGTACGCCGGGTCTGGGCGCCGACGTTGTACTGGCTGAGGATGCGCCCGGTGGTTAGCAGCAGCGGATAGCGACTGTTGACCTTCTCTTCGGTGGGCACGTAGCCGGTGAGCATGAAGCGCCCCTTGCCGCGCACGAATTCCTCGATGTGCATGGTCGGCGTGCCGTCTGGTGCCTCGGCGTTGCATGGCCATTGCAGGCTGCCGTGGCGCTCCAGTGAGGCATAGCTGACGTTGGTGAACGTCGGCGTCAGGCTGGCGATTTCATCCATGATTTCCGACGGATGCTTGTAGTTCATCGGATAGCCCAGGGCGTTGGCCAGAGCCACGGTGCCTTCCCAGTCGGCCTTGCCGCCCAGAGGCTCCATGACCTTGCGTACCCGGGAGATGCGCCGCTCGGCGTTGGTGAAGGTGCCGTCTTTTTCCAGGAACGAGGCTCCCGGCAGGAACACGTGGGCGAACTTGGCGGTTTCGTTGAGGAAAATGTCCTGCACCACGATGCATTCCATGGCCGACAGCGCCGCGGTGACGTGTTGGGTATTGGGGTCGCTTTGGGCGATGTCTTCGCCTTGGCAGTACAGGCCCTTGAAGCTGCCGGCCAGTGCAGACTCGAACATGTTGGGAATACGCAGGCCCGGGTCGGGTTGCAGGGTGACGTTCCACGCCTGTTCGAACTGCGTCCGTACCACCTCGTTGGAGATGTGCCGGTAGCCAGGCAACTCGTGGGGGAAGGAGCCCATGTCGCAGGAGCCCTGAACGTTGTTCTGCCCCCGCAGCGGGTTCACGCCCACGCCTTCGCGGCCGATGTTGCCGGTGGCCATGGCCAGGTTGGCGATGCCCATGACCGAAGTGCTGCCCTGGCTGTGTTCGGTGACGCCCAGGCCGTAGTAGATCGCCGCATTGCCACCGGTGGCGTACAGGCGAGCGGCGGCACGGATGTCGGCAGCTGCTACACCGCAGATCGGGCCAATTGCTTCCGGCGAGTTTTCCGCACGGCTGACGAATTCGCTCCAGCGGGCGAAATCGCTGCCCTCGCAACGGGCGTCGATAAAGGCCTGGTTTTGCAGACCTTCAGTGATGATCACGTGAGCCAAGGCATTGAGCATGGCGACGTTGGTGCCGGGGCGCAGGGCCAGGTGCAGTTCGGCGCGGGCGTGCACCGTGTCCACCAGATCGATGCGCCGTGGGTCGATGACGATCAGACGCGCACCTTCACGCAGGCGGCGCTTGAGTTGCGAGGCGAAGACCGGGTGGGCATCGCTGGGGTTGGCGCCCATCACCAGGATCACGTCGGCCTGCATCACCGAGTCGAAACTCTGGGTGCCGGCGGACTCGCCCAGGGTTTGTTTCAAGCCATAGCCGGTCGGCGAGTGGCAGACCCGCGCACAGGTGTCGACGTTGTTGTTGCCGAAGGCCGCACGCACCAGTTTCTGCACCAGATAGGTTTCTTCGTTGGTGCAGCGGCTGGAGGTGATGCCACCGATGGAATCGCGGCCATATTTTTGCTGCAGCCGGCGGAATTCGCTGGCGGCGTAAGTCACTGCTTCATCCCAGCTGACTTCCTGCCAAGGGTCGCTGATGTTTTTGCGGATCATCGGCTTGGTGATGCGATCCGGGTGGGTGGCGTAGCCCCAGGCAAAGCGCCCCTTGACGCAGGAGTGGCCGTGGTTGGCCTGGCCGTTCTTGTCCGGAACCATACGCACCAGTTGGTCGCCTTTCATCTCGGCGCGGAACGAACAGCCCACGCCGCAATAGGCGCAGGTGGTGATCACACTGTGTTCGGGCTGACCCAGTTCGACCACACTTTTTTCCATCAGCGTCGCGGTAGGGCAGGCCTGTACACAGGCACCACAGGACACGCATTCCGAGTCGAGGAAGTCCTCGCCACCGGCAGCCGCGACCCGGGATTCGAAACCGCGCCCGGTAATGGTCAGGGCAAACGTGCCCTGGGTTTCTTCGCAGGCGCGCACGCAGCGGTTGCAGACGATGCACTTGCTCGGGTCGTAGTCGAAGTACGGGTTGGAGGTGTCCTTCACGTCGGCCAGATGGTTCTCGCCCTCATAGCCGTAACGTACTTCTCGCAGGCCGACCTGGCCTGCGACGGTTTGCAGCTCGCAGTTGCCGTTGGCCGAACAGGTCAGGCAATCCAGCGGGTGATCGGAGATGTACAGCTCCATGACGTTGCGGCGCAGGGTCGCGAGCTTCGGTGTCTGGGTGTGCACGGTCATGCCCTCGCTGACCGGCGTGGTGCAGGACGCCGGGTAGCCGCGCATGCCGTCGATTTCCACCAGGCACATGCGGCAGGAGCCGAAGGCTTCCAGGCTGTCGGTGGCGCACAGTTTGGGAATGGTGGTGCCCAGCAGCGCGGCGGCGCGCATCACCGAGGTGCCTTCGGGCACGCTGATGCTTTGGCCGTCGATGTTCAGGGTGACCTGCACCTGGCTTTCGCGGGCCGGGGTACCCAGATCCATATCGGTTTTCGGGTCGAATACAGTGATCATTGCTCGGCCTCCGAGGCTTGTAGACCGAAGTCGGCGGGGAAGTGCTTGAGGGCGCTGACGACTGGATAGGAGGTCATGCCGCCCAACGCGCACAGCGAACCGTATTGCATTGTGTCGCACAGGTCCTTGAGGATGATTGCCTGCTCATCGCGACCGTTCTGATCAGGCGCGGCCAGCAGACGGTCGATCACCTCAACGCCCCGGGTCGAGCCGATGCGGCATGGGGTGCATTTGCCACAGGATTCCTCGGCGCAGAACTGCATGGCGAAGCGCGCCATGTGGGCCATGTCCAGGCTGTCGTCAGCCACCACCACGCCACCGTGACCGAGCATCGCGCCGATGGCAGCGAAGGCTTCGTAATCCAGCGGCGTGTCGAATTGCGAAGGTGGCACCCACGCACCGAGAGGGCCGCCAACCTGCGCAGCCTTCAGCGGCCGGCCACTGGCAGTGCCGTCGCCGTAGTCTTCCACCAATTCGCGCAGGGTCAGGCCAAAGGCCCGTTCTACCAAACCGCCGTGACGAATATTGCCCGCCAACTGGAAAGGCATAGTGCCCAGTGAGCGGCCCATGCCGTAATCGCGATAGAACTGCGCGCCCTTGGCCATAATCATTGGCACCGAGGCCAGCGTCAGCACGTTGTGCACCAGGGTCGGCAGGCCGAACAGGCCCTGCAGCGCAGGAATCGGCGGCTTGGCGCGGACGATCCCGCGCTTGCCTTCGAGGGAGTCCAGCAGCGCGGTTTCCTCACCGCAGATGTACGCGCCGGCACCGACCCGCACTTCCATGTCGAAGGCCAGTCCGCTGCCACCGACATTGGCGCCGAGGTAACCGGCGGCCCGGGCGATGTCCAGCGCCTCGCGCAGGGTGGCCACAGCCTGTGGATATTCCGAGCGCACATAGATGTAGCCGTAGCTGGCACCGACGGTGATGCCGGCAATGGCCATGCCTTCGATCAACAGGAAGGGGTCGCCTTCCATCAACATACGGTCGGCGAAGGTGCCGGAGTCGCCTTCGTCGGCGTTACATACAATGTATTTCTGCGCAGCCTGAGTGCCGCGCACCGTGCGCCATTTGATCCCGGCCGGGAAAGCCGCGCCGCCACGGCCACGCAGACCCGAATCGAATACTGCAGTCGCGGTCTGCTCGCCGCCCAGAGCGATGGCCTGGGTCAAGCCCTCGAAGCCGCCGTGAGCCCGGTAATCCTCCAGGGACAGCGGCCGGGTAATGCCGGCGCGGGCGAACAGCAGGCGTTGTTGGGTCTTCAGATAAGACAATTCCTCCACCAACCCCAAGGCCAGCGGATGAGCGGACGGCTCGCCTTGCAGCGCATCAAGCACGGACGGCACATCGGCAGCGGTCAGCGGGCCGAAGCCGATACGACCTTGCGGGCTGTCCACTTCCAGTAGCGGTTCCAGCCAGTACAGGCCGCGCGAGCTGGTGCGTTGCAAGTCCAGCGGCAGACCGCGCTCCTGGGCCTGAGTGGCAAGGGCCACGGCCACCTCATCGGCGCCCACGGCACGGGCAAGAGAATCACAGGGCAGATAAAGCGTCGGCATCATGCGTCCTCCTGGCAAGCATCGAGCAAGGCATCCAGGCGTTCGGCAGTGAGCCGCGCATGCACCTGACCATCCAGCTCCAGGGCGGGTGAGCAGGCGCAAGCGCCGAGGCAATACACCGGGCGTAGGCTGATGTTGCCGTCGGCACTGCTGCCGTGGTCGTCCAGTTGCAGACGGTCGCGCAATTGCGCGGCGAGCTGTTCGGCGCCGCGACTCTGGCAGGACTCGGCCCGACACAGACGCAGAATATGCCGGGCCGGAGGCGCGGTGCGGAAGTCATGGTAGAAACTGATCACCCCGCGAACCTCGGCCTGACTCAGGTTGAGGGCGTGGGCAATCTCGGGAATGGCGGCATCGGGGATGTAACCGATGCCCTCCTGAATATCATGAAGGATCGGCAACAATGCGCCGGGCAAACCCTTGTGGCGCTCCAGCAGGCTGTTGACCATAGGCAGGTGCAACATCTCATCAGGCATACAGCATTCCTCACGGTCACGGACAAACCAGGCGGTTGTCGGTCGTCCGAAAGTGTCGGCTGCGGCGTTCACACCACGTCACGGTATCGTGGCATTTTCAGACCGTTGGCCAGGGCACCCTGAGTGGGCATCTTGTTGTGCCCGGCGCGGTCTTTGCCGCACCTCTTCAGGCATATCACGCAGCTTGCCACGCCGCTTTTGATTCATCCGCACCAAAGCGACGTGTTCAGTTCTGCCTACGACTATCCATTAAGTCTAGATGAGCGGGGCGTGGGGCGTCGTCTCAGGCCAGGCGCCGAAACCCCAGCACTCACATCTCTGCATGATCACAGACTAACCAAATGCGACCACGCGAACCCAAGCACTACCGAACCCGCAAAGCAACTGACGGCCCCGGCGAACAGATGGCGCAGAAACAGGTTCTCCGGCTGTTGAAGCCGAGCGGCAAGCCAGAACCATGTCCCAACCAGTGTGCCAAGCCCCGCCATGATCGAATACAACATAAAGGGAGCTTCTTGCCTGTGAAGCGCTTCAGGGGACGGGAACAGAATCTCTACCAACATCCCGACAATAATCGCGGCCGCAAAGCCCGCCAGATTCGCGAGCCAAAGGTTCAAGGTGCCACGCGAACGCACCACCCAAATCCATATCCCCGCCGTTGCGCAGAGCCAAGTAATCCAGTCGAATTGCATCATTTATCCATTCCTTGATGACATGCCCCAGGGACGATCCACTGCGCTGGACGGGGGAGGCAGAGAAGATATCAAACTGAAAGTTTGTGCAGAAAGGAAAGATTAGAAGAAAGCGACCCGAGTCCGTCTTTGAAATACAAAACGCCCGATGAGATGCATCGGGCGTTGGAGTGAAACAGGTGTAAACCTATTTCAGGACTAGAGGCTTTCGACGGTGAACATTCCAAAACTAATGTATCAGCATTCGCTTTGATCCGAGTAATCGAAAGCCCCGCAAACCCCGGGGCTAACAATCCCTATCAGACAACCACACCCCTGTAGGAGCGAAGCTTGCTCGCGAAAGCGCCAGCCCATCCGACATCAATACTGATGCCCGGCCACCCTCCCAAGCAGCTCCCCCCAAAGGCGTCATACCAATCACCGACTGGCATCAAAACCATCCCGCCACTCTTCAGCCACTACCTTCAGACGTCGCCGCCCGCTCAGGTGCCGGCGCAGAATCCCGATCCCGCGCAAGCACCTTCACCGCATCATCAACCACCGCCTTACTCATCGCCGTCAAATAATGCGCAGCCCAGGCATGGCGGTCGGTATCTCTGGCGTAAGCAGCATCTTCGGTCAGCTTCTTGGCGAGGAACAGAAAATCAGAAGCCATGGCTAATGCATCGCCGAGGGGGACGCCGTGAGTGACGTGGAAGAGTGGTTGATCGGAGCAGTAGAAGGCGGGGGTTAGGCCGATGGTTTTCAGCTCTGAGTGTTCAGTCATTTGCCACCTCCGATGACGGAGAGGCAGTGGGAGAGGGGGTATGGTGGGGCGTTATGCGATTGGGAATCGCGTTGAGGGAGTAGCCAAATTTTATACGGATCCATACTGCGCATTGCAAAGCTCCTTAATTTGAAGAGCTGCCACAATTCGTTACCAAGCGAATGGGTGGCAGCTGTGCGCAGGTTGGTAAACCGGGAAATCAAGGAAACCGGCACGCCCGAAGACGTCCCACGCACAGCCGCCATAACGCAGATCGCAGGCGAAAAAAAAGCGCCTGCGGACGCATGGCACTGTTGCGCAGTGATTTACCTCGGGTTACCAAGCCCGGTCGCTGAATTTGCAGCGACGGTGGGAGGGTATCGTGCAGACCCTTTTCCTGCAACCTTCGAGAGCGCTGGGTGATTATATGATCAGTCACAGAGGATATTCGGGTGATGAAGAAGGGGCGGAGGGATGGAGAAAGGTGTGCTGCGTCATGAAACACATTGAAACAGGGTAATGCCATCTGTCTGCGGGTTACATATTTGCGCTTCGGGTCATTCCGGATTTACCTCATAATCGCGCGCTTCTACCGTCGGTAGCTCTGCTTCTCTACTAATCTGTAGTCGCTACCACCAGACCTTTAATAGCCAAGGAGAAAGGCAATGCCAGATAACTGGAACCAGCGTCAGTCGGATGCATCTGTTAAAGATGCTCTCGAACGTTTACTGGCCCCATCTGATTTGCCTGCGACCCTATGAGCCAAGCTGCCTTCGTCAATCCAAGCCTGCTCACATGGTCTCGTGAGCGCGCAGGTCTCTCCACTGAGCAGGTTGCTAAAAAGCTGCCAGTGAAACCTGATCGAGTAGAGGAATGGGAGGCTGGCGAGACCAAACCAACATTCCTTCAGGCTCAAAAGTGGGCGAATGTCGCTCACATCCCGTTTGGTTTCCTGTTTCTTCAGCAGCCGCCCGTCGAACAATTGCCTTTGCCTGATCTGCGGACCGTCGGTGGGATTGCACCTCAACGTCCCAGTCTGGAACTGTTGGACACCGTGAGGGATGCCATACGTAAGCAGGATTGGTATCTGGAGTATCTGCAACACCAGGAGCATCAGCCGCTGGCTTTTGTAGCTCGCTTCAATAGCCGATCTCAAGTCAGAGAGGTGGTGGACGATATCCGCCGAATCCTTGGCGTGAATCCTGACATTGCTCGATTGGATTACGAAAAATACAGCCGTGCCTTGATCGATGCCGCAGAAATGGCTGGAGTTTTGGTTATGCGCAGTGGCATTGCGCTAGGGAATACTCATCGCAAACTTGAAGTGAGCGAGTTTCGGGGTTTTGCCATCAGTAATGCCTACGCCCCCGTTGTATTCATCAACAGTTCCGATGCCCCCACCGCCAGGCTGTTCACCTTACTTCACGAGCTGGCCCATATATGGATTGGTAGCAGTGGAGTGTCTGACGGAAACACTGCAAATGGTCGAGACGAGGAGCGTTTCTGCAATGCAGTGGCAGGTGAATTTCTGGCTCCTGAAGCCCAATTCCGTGCCATGTGGAACGCAGATGTTAACTGGGAAGACAATTTAGCTCTGCTGGCCACTCGGTTTCACATCAGTAAATTAGCTGTCGGTCGCCGCGCACTGGATCTTGGTTATATAAGCCAAGCACTTTATAGCGCTTACTATCGAATGATCCTCAAGGCTTTCCAGGATGAAAAAGGTGGCGCGGGTGACTATTACCGTAACGCCACCGCGAAAAACAGCCCTCGCCTAAGCAAGGCAGTGCTGACTGAAGCAATGAGTGGCCGGATGCTGCTACGCGAGGCGGGAAGTTTGCTCGGCGTGCAACCTGCTAAATTAAGGACTCTAGCCAACAAGATTACGGAATGAATCATTTACTTGACGCTAACACACTGATCGAAGCCAAGAACCGTTACTACGGGATGGCTATCTGTCCTGGCTTCTGGCAATGGTTACTGCTGAAAAATAAAGCATTGGCTTTAGCCAGTATTGGACCTGTAATGGATGAGCTAACAAAAGGGCATGACGACCTGGCGGGTTGGGCGAAGGACAATTCTGATTTCTTTCACTCCACCACCGATAAGGATACGCAACTGGCATTCGCGCAGGTTGCGGGGCTTGTGGCTGGTCAAGCGCCTAAGATGAAAATAGGCGCAATGGAAGAGTTTTTAGCGGGGGCTGACCCATGGTTAATTGCGAAAGCGTTGACTACAGGGGCTACAGTCGTTACTCATGAAGTGCTGAATCTCGACGCAAAACGGAAATTTATTATTCCTAATATTTGCCAGGAGCTTGATGTTCCTTATTTGAATACGTTTGAGTTGTTGCATAGGCTTGAAGCGAGGTTTGTGTTGCCTGCTTAATTTATTCAAAAGTTGGTGGTTTTTACGCAGAGTGCTCTGCCGCGCTTTTCGCTTGTTTTTCACAGAATGCTTTTCAAATACAGCTGCTCAATCGTCTGCGTCGCTCCGAAATCAGCCGCCAATCTCCAGTAGCTCCCGTAAGCGTTTATCGATCAGACCTTCCCAGTTTGCAATTGCTCGCGTCGTTGGTCGATCCCGCTATCATGCAGGGCGTAGATCACGAATGTAGATAACGCTATGCCAAGATTGTCATTCGCCGTCAGGATTTTGTTCGCATGCTGCCTTTTCATTGCAACCGCTAATCACATCCGTGCAGACGTTTCGCATGGATTGCTCTGGGACTACGGATACGGGCCTGACGCTTACTTGGGTAGCCGTATTTTCTGGGGAGCGCTTACGTTTTTTGATCCGCTTGCAGCACTGTTACTTTTCATCAAACCAAGAGCCGGAATCGTGCTCACGGTAGCGATTATTTTGGTCGACGTAACCCATAACACTTTTTACGTCGCATTGAAGCAACAGTGGCTGGAGCCGTTCTACCTGTCCCAGGTAGCTTTCCTTATCGTAGTATTCCTGCTCTCACCCATCGCTTGGAATGGCCCGATTCGGGACGTAGCGCTCACCAATCCAGTCCGACTGTGATTCGCTCCATTTATGAGGTGGAAGCTCTTCGATCTCAATCGCCCGCTGCCCATTTTTCGCTGCGCAGTGAACCTGCGAAGAGCCAGTTCTTGCGACCTGGCCCACGGTCCGGCTATCGGGCGTTCCAGCTTTTTAGGCCGCCCGCCTTTATTGAATGTCTTTCAAATAATCCTTGAGCGCAACGAGCGGACCATCAAGTTGCCCCATCGTCTGAATCCCGGCAAATTCAGCCGCTAACCTCCGCAACTCCCGCCCCAACGGCTTATCCACACCACCGATGGCTTCCAGCGCCAATCCCACACACTCATCCACTTTCAACTGAATCGTCTCGACATCCCCCCGACGCACCAGCAACTCAAACACATCCCGCTGGTAGTCACCCATGACCAGATCGTCACGCAAAATCGGACTTGAATCTTCCGTCTCGTAAGCCAGTTTGAGGGAGAAGAGGGCGACAGTTTCCAGCTGCAATTCCATGGGGGGAATCCTTGTGAAATGTTCCACCGGTGCGGGAGACGTTGAAGAGCAAGATCAAAAGATCGCAGCCTTCGGCAGCTCCTACGGGGGGGGGCAATGACTTTTCTTCAGGCGAAAAAAAAGGCCTTGCAAAGCAAGACCTTTCTTAATTTTGGTGCCCGAGGGAGACTCGAATAATAGCATAGCTGTATGATTTAAATACTTTTTTGTCTATGTACACTTCCACGTTGTACTGCGAAGTGTACACCCTACCTGCTTTCAATAAGGACTGGTGTGGATGAAAGTTTGATCGGATATCTCCATCCAATTTCCGACGAGCTGTCAATAACATTTTCACGAAACTGGTTAAGGATAGACTCCCTGGTCTGCCGAAAATGCCGAACCGGCACCTGGCGAATTTTCATGATTAGTCGGGCGTCATGAGCACACCAAGCTGACTACTGCAATTATGATGGTCTGGGTTGATCGTTAAATGCAGAATTTTTTGCGAACACCTCGGCGATGAAATCCATGAATACAATGGCCCTTTTGGGGAGAAGCCGGTCGGCAACGTAAATGACTTGCACGGGGACAGCCGGAGCTGCGTAGTCCCTAAGCAACACCCGCAGATTGCCATTTTTCAGCCCTTCCTCGTAAAGCCATTCGGGCCCCTGTGCGATCCCCAGTCCCTCGTTTACACACTCTCGTATGGCCTCAGGTGAGTTGACCCGAAGCCTGCCAGAAACGGGAACATCGATATCCCGAAAGCGCCATGTGGTGCCTGTCGACAGCAGGGTGTAGATCAGGCAATCGTGCGTTCTCAGATCATTGGGCGTCGTGGGGATTCCGCGTTTGGCCAGGTATCCCTTGCTGGCAACGCATACACGCTCGAACCAGCCTAGCGGCCGGGCACGCATTGCGCTGTCTTCCAGATGTCCGATGCGGATCGCCAGTTCAGCCCCTTCGTCGACCAGATTCACATAGCGATCATTGATCTGCAGGTCGAGCGTCAACTCTGGATAGCGCTCCAGAAATGTGGATACATGCGGCACCACGAATGCATGGGCTAGCGCGGTCGGGCAGGCGACTCGCAACAATCCGGATGGGGCGACGTTCTCCCTGAAGGACGACTCCGATTCTTCCACGGCATCGAGAATGCGCCGGGCATCTGCGTAATAGCGTTCTCCTTCGGGGGTGAGGGCAAGCTTTCGTGTGGATCGGTGAAGCAGCCTGGTTTGCAAATGATCTTCCAGCGCCGCCACATAGCGGCTGACGTTAGGCTGCCCCAGCCCCAGGTCACGCCCCGCAGCCGAGAAGCTTCCTGTCTCAACAGCGCGAACAAAGCAGGTCATCAGCAGTAGTCGATCCATCTAGGCCTCTCATTCATGCAATATAAGCATGAAATGTATTCGAATAGGCCATCTTATCAATGCACAGGTATGAATACATAGTTTCCCTCTGGCAGGTCAGTACATCGACTGACCGTGAAAAACCGAAAAGGAAACTTACATGTCCCGATTGCAAGGCAAACGCACTCTCATCACCGGCGGCACCAGCGGCATTGGCCTGGAAACGGCTAAGCAGTTCCTCGCCGAAGGCGCGCGCGTGATCGTTACCGGAGTCAATCCGGAGTCCATCGCAAAGGCCCAGGCGGAACTGGGAAGCGAAGTATTGGTACTGCGTGCTGACTCAGCCAGCATCGATGCGCAGAAGGAACTGGCGCAGGCCGTTCAGACTCACTATGGCCAACTCGATGTTGCCTTTCTCAATGCAGGCGTATCCGTTTGGCTGCCGATCGAAGAGTGGACGGAGGAAATGTTCGATCGCTCCTTCGACATCAACGTTAAGGGGCCGTACTTTCTGATCCAGGCATTGCTACCAGTCTTCGCGAACCCTGCGTCGGTGGTTCTCAATACCTCGGTTAGTGCACACCTCGGCGCCGCGCGTTCATCAGTTTATGGCGCGACCAAGGCCGCGTTCCTGAACATGTCGAAGACGCTTTCTAGCGAACTGCTCCCGCGTGGTATTCGCGTCAATGCAGTCAGCCCTGGTCCGATTGATACGCCGCTTTACGACAAGCTCGGTATTCCCGATGCCTATCGCGAACAGCTCAACCAGGATATCGCAGCGACCATTCCGTTCGGCCGGTTTGGTACGCCCGAGGAAGTGGCCAAGGCCGTGCTGTACCTGGCGTCAGACGAGTCACGATGGACGGTTGGCTCGGAACTCATCGTCGACGGTGGCCGCTCGCTTTAGCTGCCAACGATACGCGAAGGAACGTCTCCTGCGCTTTTACGGAAACTGATTGCCACTCAGGCTTTCTTGAAGTCACGGACGTAGCTTCTATACGGCCCGGTCCCATTCGTGGCGGCGGGCTTTGATTCTTCAGTGGGTCTATTCCAATGCCACAGTCACAGTTCACACTCGTCAGCCATCTGTTATGCCCATTCGTTCAGCGAGTGGCCATCGTGTTACTCGAAAAAGGTATTACCTTTCAGCGTATCGATGTCGATCTTCGCGACAGGCCAGACTGGTTTCTGGCGATGTCGCCAAGCGGTAAGGTTCCGCTGCTCAAGGTTCCAGACGGCAATGAAGGCGAGTCCGTTCTATTCGAGAGCGTCGCCATTTGCGAATACCTGGAGGAGGTGTACCCGGAACCTGCGTTACATCCAATGAATGCGTTGATCCGAGCACAACACCGTGCATGGATCGAATTCGCCTCTGCCACACTGGCGGATGCATGGGGATTTTTGAACGCCACCGACCAGCAGACAGCCCTTGGCAAATTTGCAGCGTTGAGAGGAAAGCTGGAACGATTCGACAGTGAAATATCGGACGGCCCTTATTTCTCCGGCGAGAGGCTCAGCATGGTCGACATCGCCGTGGCTCCAGTTTTTCGCTACTTCGACATACTTGGATTCGAGCCCAATCATCAGTTGTTTGATGGACTGAGTCGAGTGGCTGATTGGCGTCGTGCGCTGGCCAGCCGTTTCAACATTCAGGCGGCAGTTGCAGAGGACTATGCCATCCGGTTCCGCAAGCACTTGCAGGAAGCAAGAGCACTCTTGGCTACTGCATCGGAAACGCATCCCCTTTGAATGCCGATGCGATCGCGCCGCCGCTAGCTTGGCCAGCAGGGGCGCTGGCCAGGCTGGCCGGGGCAATTAAGCTCCTAATCGCCAGCGTGGTCGGTGCCGCCGTGCGCGGCGATGAACATGGCGACGGCCGACCGGCAATAGGATTCGATTTCGTTGTCGTCCTCTGCTCTCGCCTCATCGAAGCGCGCGATAATCAGGAGATCGGATCCTTTGAAAAGCGCGGCAAACAAGCGGGCGGACTGGAGAGGATCGGGCACGTTCAGAACCGCCTTCGCGTGCAACTGACGCAACAGGGCCTCGATTTGGGCGATGACATAGGCGGGGCCGGCTTCGTATTGGCGCTTGCTTAACGACTTTTGATTCGTCTTGTCGGCCATGATCATGGCTTCGACACTCCGCACGTCCGGGCTCAACAGCGTGCGAAGCAGGGTTGATCCCACCGCCATTAGCTGATCTTCGGCCGAACCGCCGACGCCTTCAAAAAGGGCTTGTGGTGCAAACTGCTGGCAGTGGGCCGCGATGGCTGCGCTGAACAGCGCCTCCTTGTTCTCGAAGTGTCGATAGATGCTTAGCTTGGATATCTTCGCCCGCTGGGCGACCTTATCCATGGTCGTCGCTTGAAAACCCAATTCCACAAAAAGTTCGCACGCGGCGTCGGCTATCGTTTGGCCAAGCGCCTCGTTGGCAGGCCGGCCGCGCCGGCTCTGGCTGTTTTCGCTCATAAAAAATTCCAGTACTTGACAGTATTCTAATTCTTGAATTAGGGTACTCCAAAGTATCTTAAGTGTGCAAGCCGATCTCCCTTTATCCACAGCGCGGAGCCCACCACCATGAATGACGTCATCATCATCGGCGGCAGTTTTGCCGGTCTTGCCGCCGCCTTGCAGCTCGGCCGTGCCCGGCGCAAGGTCACCGTTCTCGACACCGGCCTGCCGCGCAATCGCTTCGCCGACCACTCGCATGGCCTGCTCGGCCACGACCACAAGCCACCGCTAGAGATCCTGGCCGAGGCGCGGCAGCAGCTGGCGCGCTATCCAACGGTCAGGCTGGTCACTGCCCGGGCCGAGAGCATCTCCGGCGCCATCGACGATTTCTCCGTCCTTACTGGCGATGGCGAAAGCCTCAGGGCGCGCCGCCTGATCCTGAGCTATGGCGTCGCCGACCAGATGCCTGAAGTTCCCGGCTTTGCCGAAGGCTGGGGCACCTCCATCGTGCCTTGCCCCTATTGCGACGGCTTTGAAGTTGCCGGCCGGCATTGGGGCCTCGTCTGGTCCGGCCCGCCGTCGCACAACTACGTCAGGCTGTACCACGACTGGACCGACACATTAACGGTCTTCGCCAATGATCACGACATTCCACCCGACATCCGGGCCGATCTGGCGCGCCGCGGCATCCCTGTCGTCGATGGCCGGATCACCGAAATCGACCATGACGAGAGCCACAACGCCACCGTCAGGCTCGACGCCAGCCCCTCTGTTGCGGTCGACATCCTGTTCGCGCATCCGCGTAACAAGCCGTCCGCACGCCTGCATGAATCGCTGGGCCTCGCTACGGTCGATACGCCCCAGGGCATAGCCCTCAAGGTTGACGAGCGTCGCGAAACCAGCGTGCCCGGCGTCTACGCCGCCGGCGACCTCGCCAATCCCCTCATGCCCTCGGTCACCACGGCATCATGGCAAGGCGCGATGGCGGGAATCTTCGCCCAGCAGTCGATGCTGGTTTGAGAGCACAGATACCCTTCTTCGGTTGTCGCAGGCTTCTAAAGGTTGCTTCGAAGCAGCATCGATCACGCCATTTTCAATTTCGCAGTAGACGGGAGCATCACCATGGCCGACCTAAAGCCGCAAGACCGTAAATTCAAACCGCTAGACGATAAATTCCCGCTTGAGCGCCAACTCGGCATCGCGGCCGCGCCAGTCGTGCTAATCAACCTCTTCACGCTCGATTACGCCGACGAAGCGGGCTTCCTGGACGCTTTCAAGGCGGCTGCCGAGATCATAACGAAACAACCGGGCTTCATTTCCATGCAACTGCATCGAGCGATCGGCGATAGCCCGACTTACCTGAACTATGTGGTGTGGGAATCCACCGAGACGGTCCGCGCCGGCCTCACCCATCCCGAGATCGTCGCGAAGCTTTCGGCCTATCCGTCATCCGTCGTAGGCAGCCCGCACCTGTTCCAGAAGGTCGCCGTTCCCGGCTTTTGCACGGCCTAGTTAAGAGCGAATCAAAACGAGGAGATGTCATGACAGAGCAAAATGCCTATCAGGTAGCTGACTGGAATGGCCAAAGTGGAGAGTACTGGGCCGCCAACCAGGCCCGGCTCGACGCCATGTTCGCGGTGTTCGGCCAGGCCGCGATAGAAGCCGCCGCGCCCGCGACGGGCGAACGCGTTCTGGACGTCGGCTGCGGCGCGGGCGCCTCGAGTCTGGCTCTGGCCGCTCGCGTCGGCGCGGGCGGCCATGTGCTAGGCGTGGACATATCCGAACCGTTGATCGGCCGAGCGCGTGCGCTTGCGCCGAAGGATACGCCGGCCCTGTTCCGGGTGGCCGACGCCAGCAGCGCCGAGCTGCCCGAGGGCGCGTTCGACATCCTGTTCTCGCGTTTCGGGGTGATGTTCTTCGACGATCCGACTGGGGCGTTTGCCCATATGCGGCGTGCGCTGCGGCCGGGCGGGCGGGTCGCTTTCGTCTGCTGGCGCGGCGTGGCCGAGAACGATTGGCTGCGCCTGCCGATGGGCGCGATCAAGGACATCGTCCCGCTACCCGCGCCGCCCGGTCCCGAAGCGCCCGGCCCGTTCTCGTTCGGCGACCGGGGACGGGTGACGCGCATCCTGACAGCGGCCGGCTTCACCGATATCGCTATCGCGCCCTTCGATGCTTGTATCCCGTTCGGTGAGGGCGGGACGCGAGACGCAGCGATCGATGACGCGGTGAAGATGGCGTTCGAGGGCGGCCCGCTGTCGCTTGCGCTCGCCGATCAGCCCGACGACATCCGCGCCCGCGCCTCGGCGGCGGTTCGTGGCGCTTTTGCCAGCCTTCCCGGCGAGCGGTCGGTGATGATCGACGGCGCGGCGTGGATCGTCATGGCACGCAATTCGGCAAGCTGACAGGGATTAACAGGGGAGGCGCCCCCGCTTATTAGATCGAGGCGTCTTTGGCCGGTCAGATTAATGTCCCTTATGGCTTGGCCATCCGTCCCCGGCAAAAGAGAGTACTCGCGAATGGCCCAAATCGGCCAGGAACTGTCTAAAAGTCTAAAAAAAACCGTGGCAATTCATAAATTATCGCCACTGATCGTGCTGGCTCGTAGCAGAGATCAAGGAGCGAATCGCTGCATTGAAAGCCGAGTTGGGAATCATCGAAGAGTAGGATGATGAAATCATGGACGATATAAATATCGCCATTTACCGATTTCATCAGTTGCTGGAGCTATCCGTGGGTGTGCCGTAAATATTCAATCGGCTGCCTTGGGTCGATTCTGTTGAAAAAGTCGGTTCTTTCAGACGGCCCGGATACTGACCGCTGAAAACACCTTTTTTGCGCGCTGCTACGCGAAATCTGAACCCGGAATCCACTGCTCAATGCAAAGATTTTAAGCTCTAGTGCGTACTTTTCTACCGTGGAAACAAGGGCCGACTTTTTCAACAGAATCGGTCGAAAACCGCCACTCACGAATGGCTGCTTATGGCCCCGTTTTCTGACCTTCGTTTAAAGGTTGAACTGCCAGGATTTTCCTAAGCGATGAGTGAGTAATTGCATGGTCAGCA
>NZ_JBXANU010000046.1:0-21809 GCF_058802085.1 Pseudomonas sp. GW822-FHT02G04 | reverse complement strand
CCCCCCCCCCCCCCCCCCCCCCCCCCCCCCCCCCCCCCCAACCCTGGCTCCTACGGGTCCGATTTGCCCTTAACTTATTAGCGCCTATCCAGACCAACACCCCTCGCTGATGAGCCCGGCGCCACCGTTGTGAACTATTCTTTCCCAAGTGGGCACCTTCAATGACGCCCACAGGGAATTGATATGAATCAAGGCCCAAGAGACTTTAGGGGAGGAATCTGGGCTAAAGCCGGTTTTTTGACCTGGCGAAAACGCCATCGCTGTCCGGAGTCAGATCATGAGCCAGTATCAACGGTTATTACTGATCATCAACCCGCTCCTGCGCCAGTCTCCCGCGCTCAACCATGCCGCTGCCGTGGCCAAGGCCAGTGGGGCGAGTTTGCATATTGCTGCGCTGATCCCCTCGCTGGACATTCTGTCGTTGCTCGAAGAAGGCGACCGGAAAGTGGCTCGGGCGAGCTACCTGCAGGAACACCGCGACTGGCTCAAGGAACAGGCGCAAAAGATGCAGGGCAGGGGGATCGAGGTGACAACCGAGGTCGCCTGGGCCGACAACATGCGCCAGGACATCCTTGATCACGTCACGGAAATGCACCCCGATCTGTTGATCAAGCAAGTCCAGCATGAGCCCGTGCTCAAGCGCGCGTTCTTTACGCCGCTGGACTGGCGTTTGTTGCGCCATTGTCCGGTGCCGGTCTATCTGGTGGGTGCCCAAAGCCATGCCTTGCCACAGAAGGTGGTGGCCGCGGTTGATGTTGTCGATACCGAGCCTTCGAACAGCGAACTCAATGACCGGATCATCCTGCAGGCGTCCGCCCTTGCGCTGCAATGCAATGCCGAGTTGCATCTGCTGTACGCATGTGACATTCCGGCCGCTTTTCTGGCGGATCTGGGGGGTGGCCTGACGCTATCGGAGCTTACCCGGGAACTGCGCAAGGATCTGGAAACCTCGTTCCTCAAATTGGCCGCCCGATTCGGCGTGCCCGCTGAATGTCGGCATTTCATCACGGGGCATCCGGTGTCGGCGCTGAGTGAGTTCGCCCACGAACACCAGATAGATGTGATCGTGATGGGCAGAACACAGTACGGCAGCCTGGAGAAACTGCTCGGCAGTACGACCGAACATATTCTGTATCAGGTGCCTTGCAGCGTTCTGGCGGTGTAGTCGCGAGCATCCTTAGCGAAATTGACTTGCCCGTTTTGGGGCTCCCGCCCCAGGGAGGTTTTCAGATGAATCACAGTCCTTCATTGCAAACCATCTTGCGTGACCGGGTTGATGCCGGCCAAAGCCTGGTGGAACCGTTGCTTAAATACGCGAAAAGAGCCGATGTCATCGTCCTCGCCTTGCCCCGTGGCGGTGTGCCGGTCGCCTATGAAGTGGCCACGGCCCTGGAGGTTCGCCTGGACCTGATGCTGGTTCGCAAGCTGGGCGTGCCGTCCCACCAGGAATTCGCCATGGGCGCCATCGCCAGCGGTGGCATTCAAATCGTCAATGACGATGCGCTGCGGGCTAACGGCATCGATCAACGTACGCTCGATGTTGTGGTGGCGAAGGAAACGCAGGAAATGCTGCGTCGCGAGCGGGTATACCGGGCATCCCGCGAGCCTCTGGCGCTCAAGGAACAAGTGGTGATTCTGATCGATGACGGCCTGGCGACAGGGGCCACGATGATGGCCGCGATACAGGCCGTGCGCCTGCAAGCGCCGTCTCGCATTGTCGTTGCCGTGCCGGTCGCCCCCATGGAAACGGCAGAGGCGCTGCGCGACGAAGTGGACGAGTTGATTTGTCCGCTCATCCCCGATTGGCTGATATCGATCGGCCATTGGTACAGGGACTTTACTCAGACGTCGGACGAAGAAGTCATGGATCTTTTACATCGGGCCTGGCAGAGAGAATCAGCGATGAAATGAGGCAAACTGCTGGCCCCCCGATCTTCTGTTCGTTGTCAAACTTGCTTTCTTTTCAGCAGGTTAGGCATTAGCGATATGCGGACTTTGATAGGGATGACTGCAACGTTTGTCCTGGTGGCTATCTCGCTTGGGGCCCAGGCAAAGGAACTGAACAAGAACTCTCGCTATGTATGCAGCTGGGGCTCGGAAATCGCCGAGGGCGCGCAAGCTTCGAAACTTTCCGGGCTCACGCTTTACGGGGCACGCAAGCAGCTGCAATCGCGCAAGTTTCCCCGGCCGTGGATGCGCATGACGGCCATGGGCATCACGGAGCAAACCTACAACAGCCCTTCACGTCTCAAGCCTGCCGGCATCAAGCAAACGTATTACGAGCAATGCATCCGGCATGAGTTGGCGCAACGGTAATCCTTGCGCACCGAATACGGGCGGGGTTGGTGGTTCAAGGTGCCTTCGGACTAAGACGCTGTCTCGCCGCCCCGCGGCTGACTCTCGCCATACCGTACGCCGGCCCGAAGCGCATGACGAAGCTTCAGGGCCGGGCGCTCAACGTAGTAGTACGAAACGACGCTCAACAGGAGCGACAGGGTCAACACTGCCGCTACGATGTGCCCATCGTAGGCAACTGGCCAGAAGGCGCGCAGGAAGTACATCACCACAAAGTGATTCAGAAACACGCCATAGCTGATGTTCCCGAGGAACTCGTCAACCCGGTGAAACCTGAGTTTTGTCAGCAGGTACACGGCGGGTACCCCCAATGCGATGCCGACGCTCACCTCCGCATTGAACGGGCGGCGCTCAATCAATCCGGCCATGATTGCCGTAAACATTAAGGCCGCCGCCACGGTTGTGCCCGCAGCGATCGCCAAACCCTTCGCCTGTGGCTTGTACAGGTAGCTGCCGCACAGAAACATGAACAGGACGCCGGGCAATAGCCGGTAGCCGTACAGGTCGGTGTTGATGTAGCCAAGGCACGCGGCCATGAAAACGGCAACAGACAGGACAAACGCAACGCCCCGTGCCTTGTAAAGGATCAGGAAAGGGATCACCAGGTAGAAGCACATCTCCAGCCCCAGCGACCAGGCCGGCGGCAAGATCTGCGACCCGGCCGCCCCGAACATGTAAAAGCCAAGAGGCACGATAGGAAGGCTCGCGGCGATATTCCTGAACGTCAGATCGGCCGCTTGCGGTGTGCCGGGCAGCAGGAAATAGATCACCGCGCAGGATATGAAGAAGTAGAACAGGAACTGGGGGTAAAGCCTCAAGGCCCTGTCCATGTAGAACAGGCGGACTTTCTCCAACGCCTTGTAGTTGCGCTCGATCAGCGAGGTCATCACGAAACCGCTGATAATCAGGAAGGAAATCACGGCAATCACGCCGGGGTTTAGTCCCGCGAACGTCTTGCCCATATGAGAAACGGCCACCAGAACGGCCAACAGTAGACGATAAGCCCCCACTCACACCCCAAGCGTCTTTATAGTTATGGCGCGTAAATTACGATGCTTTGCCGCCGCAGGACAGGTTTTTCGCTAACAATGAGGTGGAACTCGCGGCATCCGCGGTTCACAACCCCCATCCCTCCCGCACAGCCTTGCGAATCCCCTCCAGCAACATCGCAAACGCCGGGTTGTCATTGTTCTCGCGCCAGATCAAATGCAGCTCGCTTTGCACACCTTCCCCCAGATCGATATCGCGGAATACCACGTTCTTGAACACCACGCTGGTGGCGCAACGCGGCACCAGGGCCAGGCCCATGCCGGCGTTGACCAGCGCCAGGATCGTCAGTGATGAGCCGAGCCACTGTACGTATTCCGGAGCAACGCGGGCCGAGCGGAGCATGCCGGTCAGCAGTTCGTTGAACGGCGGATAGGCCGCATGGGAGTACATGAGGAACGGTTGTGCATCCAGGTCTTTGACGGACACGGTTTGTGCGCTGGCCAGCCGATGGTTGCTGGGCACGGCCAGCACAAAGGGTTCACGCACCAGGCATTCAGTGGCATAACCCGGCTCCAGCAACGGCGCACGGACGATGCCCAGGTCGATACGGCGCGCGCGAAGGGCTTCGTGCTGCTGATAGGTGTTCATTTCCGACAGGTCGATTTTGACCTGAGGCTGTTTGAGCCGTGCTTCGGCGATGACCTTGGGCAGGAATTCGTACACCGCGCTGCCGACAAAGCTGATGTTGACCGAACCGATATCGCCTTCGGCGAAGCGCCGGGCAGTGATGGCTGCTTGCTGAGCGCGCTCCAGCAGGTTCTGGGCTTCGATGAAGAAGGCGCGGCCGGCGGCGGTCAGGGCGACGCTGCGGGTGCTGCGGGTGAACAACTCGACGCCCAGGTGATGCTCCAATAGTTGAATCTGCCGACTGAGGGGCGGCTGGGTCATGTTCAACCGTTCGGCGGCCCGGCGGAAGTTGAGTTCGGTGGCGACGGTGGTGAAGCAGCGCAGTTGCGTCAGTTCGAACATTGATCTAATCCAGGTATCAATCGAGTGCCAAGTTAGATTAGACGGGATCAATAGGCGCGTCCATGATCGGTTCTCCCCTAAAAAAACAATGAACGGGAGTCGCCCCTTGAATAACCATCAGAGTCCGCCGGACCCGACCGTCCTTGCCCGAGCAGCGGCCAAGGTCAAACGTCATGTGCTGCCGCTGTTCGTGGTGATGTTCATCGTCAACTACATCGACCGGGTCAACATCGGCTTCGTACGCAGCCACCTGGAAACCGACCTGGGCATTGGCGCTGCGGCCTATGGCTTGGGGGCCGGGCTGTTTTTCATCGGTTACGCGATCTTCGAAGTGCCTTCCAATATGTTGCTGCAACGCTACGGTGCCCGCGCCTGGCTGACGCGCATCATGTTCACCTGGGGCGCGGCGGCGATGGCCATGGCCTTCGTACGCGGCGAAACCAGCTTCTATGTGCTGCGCTTCATTCTCGGCGCCGCCGAGGCGGGGTTTTTCCCCGGCATCATTTATTACTTCACCCAATGGCTACCGTCGACCGAACGGGGCAAGGCCATGGCGGTCTTCCTCAGCGGTTCGGCTATTGCGTCGGTGATTTCCGGTCCGGTGTCCGGCGCGCTGCTGCACGTCAACGGTCTGAGCCTGCATGGCTGGCAGTGGATGTTCCTGATTGAAGGCTTTGCTTCCATCGTGCTCTGTGGGTTCGTCTGGTTCTGGCTGCAATCCCATCCACGCGAGGCGAAATGGTTGAGCGCCGAAGAAAAGGACGCACTGATAAGCGCCATCGCCCTGGAACAGCAGGCTCGCGAAGCTGTGCAGACGGTCAAACCGTCGATGTTCAAATTGCTCGCCGACAAGCAAATCGCGCTGTTCTGCTTCATCTACTTTTCCATCGCCCTGACGATTTATGGCGCCACGTTCTGGCTGCCGAGCATGATCAAGAAGATGGGCAACCTGGGCGACTTCCAGGTCGGCCTGTTCAACTCGATCCCGTGGATCATTTCCATCCTGGCGATGTACGGCTTCGCTGCCATGGCCAGCAAATGGAAATACCAGCAAGCCTGGGTGGCCGTGACGCTGGTGATTGCCGCGTTTGGCATGTTCATGTCCACCACCGGCGGGCCGATCTTCGCCTTCGTCGCCATCTGTTTCGCAGCCATCGGTTTCAAAGCGGCTTCGGCGTTGTTCTGGCCAATTCCCCAAGGCTATCTGGATGCGCGTATCGCGGCGGCGGTAATCGCCTTGATCAACTCCATCGGCAACCTCGGCGGTTTCGTCGCACCGACCGCGTTCGGTTTCCTGGAGCAGACCACCGGTTCCATCGAAGGCGGTTTGTACGGCCTGGCGGCGACCTCGCTGGTGGCGGCCGTGGTGATCTTTTTTGCCCGCACGGCACCCCGTGGTGATACGCACCGTTCGCTCACCGGTAAACCGGTCGAAGCCGTGGCGCCGAAAAATGCAGCAGCGAAAAATTCTGTCAGTCATCAAGCCTTGAATGCCAAGCCAAAGGGAGCCGCCTCTTGAAAATCAAACGAGTCACCGTCACCCCCATCGCCTTCCGTGATCCGCCGTTGCTCAATGCCAGCGGTATTCACGAACCCTTCGCGCTGCGCTCGATCATCGAGATCGAGAGCGACAATGGCTACATCGGCCTGGGCGAAAGCTACGGCGACGCGCCGGCGCTGGCGATCCAGCAGCAACTGCAAGATCAGTTGATCGGCCTCGACCCGTTCAACCTCAACCAGTTGCGCGCCATCGTGCAGACCACCGTCGCGGCGAACAAAACCCAGAGCATTGCCGGTGCGGAACTGGCCCCCGGTTCCCATGCCAGCAAAGCGGTGAGCAACGCCTATTCGGCGTTCGAAGTGGCGTTTCTCGATCTACAGGCGCACGCGTTGAACGTGCCGCTGGTGGACCTGCTGGGTGGGGCGATTCGCGATGAAATTCCGTTCAGCGCCTATCTGTTCTTCAAGTACGCGCAACACATCGACGCACCGTACAAACCAGACAACTGGGGCGAAGCGCTGAACGAAGAACAGATCGTCGCCCAGGCCCGACGCATGATCGAGGCCTACGGTTTCAAGAGCATCAAGCTCAAGGCCGGCACACTGCCGCCGGAGCACGAAGTGTCGTGCATCAAAGCGCTGAAAAAGGCCTTTCCCGGTTACCCGCTGCGCATCGACCCGAACGGCAACTGGTCGCTGGAAACCTCGATCCGCATGGCGGAACTGCTGGGCGACGACCTGCAATATTACGAAGACCCGACGCCAGGTCTCGACGGCATGGCCGAGCTGCACAAACGCACCGGTCTGCCGCTGGCGACCAATATGGTGGTCACAGATTTTGATGAGTTCCGCCGCAGCGTAGCGCTGAACAGCGTGCAGATCGTGCTCGCCGACCATCACTACTGGGGCGGCCTGCGCGACACCCAGGCGCTGGCGAAAATGTGCGACACCTTCGGCCTTGGCGTGTCCATGCATTCCAACTCGCACCTGGGCATCAGCCTGATGGCCATGGCGCACGTCGCCGCTTCGGTGCCCAATCTCGATTACGCCTGCGACACCCATTACCCCTGGCAGGAACCTGACGAAGAAGTGATCAAGGGCGGCAAACTGCCGATCGTTGATGGCTGCGTGAAAATCACCCGTGCGCCTGGCCTGGGCCTTGAGCTGGATCACGATCAATTGGCCAGGCTGCACGATCAATACCTGACTTGCGGCATTCGCCAGCGCGATGACGTGAAGCAGATGCAGCGTTACAAGCCGGAGTGGAAGACGGTCAAGCCGCGGTTTTGATTTCGCACTCGGCCCCGTTGATGCAGCATCAGTGGGGCCGTACCGCAACACGGTCAACGGGATCTACCTGCAGCTGAACTACACGTTCTGATCCTGACGTGTTTCACTGGGGCTCTGAAGCCAAGGATCTCTTCCATTGCGATACGACCTCACGAGCCTGGACCTCTTCATCACCGTTGCACAGGAGCGCAATCTGACCCGTGCCGCCAGGATCAAGCACCTGGCGGTATCGGCGATCAGCAAGCGGATTACCGAGCTGGAAGCGCAGGTCGGCTCGCCGCTGTTGATTCGAAATGCCCGTGGTGTCGAACTGACGCCGGCAGGGCAGTCGATGCTGTTTTACGCGCGGCAGTTGAAGCAGACGCTAGAACAACTCGACAACGAATTAGGGGATTACGCGACCGGGGTCAAAGGCCATGTGCGGATTCATGCCATTACCTCGGCGCTGTCGCAGTTTCTGCCGGACGATGTGGCCGGATTCGTTGCGCTGTATCCGCAGATCAAATTCGATATCGAAGAGCGGGTCGGTTCCGCCGTGATCCGCGCGGTGGCGGATGGGCGTGCCGACCTCGGCATCATTGCCGTGCAGACCGCGGCGCAAGGCCTGGAGACGCTGCCTTATCGCAACGACGAACTGACCCTGGCGGTGCCGGCCGACCACGCACTGGCCTCCCGCAAGTCGGTGCGATTCAAGGAAGTGCTGGAGCATGAGTTTGTCGGGCCACACCTGGAAAGCTCGATGCATACGTTGCTCACCAGCGAAGCGGAAAAGCTCGGCATGGCACTCAAGCTGCGGATCCGCATCAGCAGTTTCGACTGCATGTGCCGGATGGTTTCTTCCGGCCTCGGCCTGGCCGTGCTGCCGCGCAGCGTGATCAAGCAGTATTTGCGCAGCCACAAGTTGAAGGCAGTGACGTTGGACGAGCCTTGGGCGCAGCGCTCATTAATGCTGACATTCAAGAAGTACGACGCCGCGTCCCCGACCTTGAAGACCCTCATCGATCATCTGAGATTACCGACGGATGAGTAAGCTCCAGCGTTCTCCGATGGAGAACGCTGCCGTGGTAATTCATCAATTTTCATCATCTTCCTCAGCTCCTACCATCGGCTTATCAGCGGTGTTGTTCGGCTAGTTCCGACCTCCGCGACAACGATAAAAAGCCGAGCGATATGAGCATGACCGAGCCTGCCTGCGACCTTCTCACCGACCTGGTCATCGACCATGAGTCATTCGTCTACGTCGATTTGCACAAGATGCTGTCGCCCGTTCAGGTCGCCAGGCTTCCCTATTCGATCCGCATCCTGTTGGAGAACGTGGCCCGCTGCACGCCAGAGGCGCTGCCTTCGGTGCTTGCCCGGGCCATCGGCCAAGGCCCTGATTGCGAGGTGCCGTTTCAGCCCAACCGCTTGATGTTCCATGACACCACCTGCTTGCCCGCGCTGGCCGATTTCGCCGGCATGCGTGATGTGGTCGCGGAGCTGGGCGGCGACCCGAGCGCGATGAACCCGCTGATTCCCGCAGTGCTGACCATCGATCACTCGGTGATTGTGGAGCGTTATGCCGAAGCCGATGCGGTGGAAAAGAACCTGGACATCGACTTTCGCCGTAACAGCGAGCGCTACCGGTTTATCAAGTGGGCACAGAAGAGCCTCGACAACTTCGGCGTGATCCCGCCAGGCACCGGCATCATCCATCAGATGAACATGGAGGCGCTGGCGCAGGTGGTCTGGGAAAGCGAAACGGACGATGGTCAACGCCTGATCCATCCCGACGATATGGTCGCCACCGACAGCCATACTCCGATGATCAACGCGATCGGTGTGCTCGGGTGGGGTGTCGGCGGTCTGGAAGGGCAAGCGGCGATGGTGGGTGAACCGGTGCCGATCAGTTTCCCCAAGGTCATCGGAATTCGGCTGACCAACGTCATGCGCCCGGGTGTAACGGCCACCGATCTGTCCCTGCACGTTGCCGAAATCCTGCGCAAGCGTTCGGTAGTGGGTAAATTCGTCGAGTTCACCGGGCCTGGTCTGTCCACCCTGAGTTGGGCGGCGCGGGGGACGGTGTCCAACATGGCGCCCGAGTATGGCGCTACGGTGGTTTTCTTCCCGTTCGACAACGAAACGCTGGCGTACCTTGAGTTGACAGGACGCTCGCCGGAGTTGCGCGAGAAAGTGGTCAGCTACATGAATGCCCAGCCATTCTGGCGTCGGGATGACCTGCAAGAACCGCAGTTCGACGAATTGATCGAGCTGGATCTGGCGAGCATCGAACCCAGCGTCGCCGGCCCCCATCAGCCTCATCAGCGACAGAAACTTTCCGACGCGGCGGCCTCGTTTCGTAACGAGGTGATGGGCGGTGCCAACCTGATCGCCGGGCCTGCCGAACAGACCTTCTTCGAGCCTTCATTCTTTGAACCGATCACCCACGGCGCGGTGGTCATGGCCGCCATCACCAGTTGCACCAACACCGCCAACCCGGCGCAGATGATTCAGGCCGGGCTGCTGGCCCGCAATGCCCGCGCACAGGGCCTCAAGCGCAAGCCATGGGTCAAGACTTCGCTGTCACCCGGCTCCCAAGTGGTGGCGGATTACCTTAAAGAGGCCGACTTGCTCGAGGATTTTTCGGCACTGGGCTTCGACCTCGCCGGGTTCGGCTGCATGACCTGCATCGGCAACTCGGGGACGCTCGAAGCGCATGTCGAAGCGTTCGCCGATCAAGGGCTCAAGGGCGTCGTGGTGTTGTCCGGCAATCGTAATTTCGAAGGCCGGGTAAACCCTAAAGTCCCGGCAGGTTACCTGGCATCGCCGGCACTGTGTGTGGCCTATGCCATCGCCGGCACCATCGATATCGACCTGGATACGCAACCGTTAGGGCGAAGCCGCGACGGCAAACCGGTGTACCTGCGCGATCTGCTACCGAGCGATGTCGATGTCGCGGCCCAGGTAATTGAGGTGGTCAAACCGGCGTTTTTCCAGCAGCGCCTGGCGACGGTCTGGGAGGGTACCCATCACTGGCAAGCGTTGTCGGCCGAAGGCAGCGTGCAGTTTGCGTGGAGCCCTCAATCGACCTACTTGCGCCGTCCTCAATACCTGGCGGACATCCAGGCCGAGCCGAAAACCAGCCTGGCCATCAACGGTGCCCGAGTGCTGATGGTGCTGGGCGACAACGTCACCACCGACCATATTTCCCCGGCGGGCGCCATTCCGGCCAACAGCCTGGCCGGTCAATGGCTGCTGGAGCGGGGCGAGGATCCGCAGGATCTCAACCAATACTCCACGCGCCGCAGCAACCATGAAGTCATGCTGCGCGGTGCGTTCACCAACCGATCAGTGAAGAACCTGTTGCTGGGCGACGATCAGCCCAGCCCGGGTGGCTGGGCGTGGAATGCCGATCACAGCGAGTGCTTGCCGCTGTATATGGCCGCCAAGAGCTATGCCGAACAACGGCTGCCGATGGTGATGTTCGCGGGCATCAACTACGGGGCCGGCTCAAGCCGTGACTGGGCCGCCAAGGCGCAGGCGCTGCTGGGCGTGAGAGCGGTGGTGGCTCGCAGTATCGAGCGGATTCACCGCAGCAACCTGATCGGCATGGGCGTGATTCCGTTGCAGTTCAAGCCGGGGCAGTCGGTCGATGACCTGAACCTGAAAGGCGACGAGCACTTCGATTTCCTCGGCCTCGACGACCTTCAGGTTGGCGACAACACCGTGACCTTGATCGTTCACCGCGCAGCGGGGGATCGGCAACAGGTCGAACTGGCGGTACGCATCGACTCGTTGCAGGAGATTCGCTACCTGATCAACGGCGGCGTTCTGCCCTACGTGATCCGCAAAGTGGTGAAGCGCACACGCCACTGACTTGACCGCTGGTCCCGATCCCGGGGCCAGGTATTTGCGATTAACAATAATAAGGAACAGCCATCATGCAATGCGACGATAAAGACGCAGGCACACCCGAACCTGAAATTTCGTTTTCCGAGCCAACGCTCAATGGCGCGACCCGCCGTACGTTACTCAAACAGATGGGCGCCATCGCCGGTGCATCGCTGCTGGGGTCACTGTTGCCGGTCGGTTTTGCTCACGCCGATCTTTCAAATAAAAAATCATCTGTTACGCGGAGAACAACCCCTATGTACGCCTATGTCGGGTCGCGCACGACCAAGGAGCGAAAGGCCCGTGGTGAGGGCATCAGTGTCTACAAAGTGGATCAGGAGGAAGGCACGCTGGCTCTGGTTCAGGTGGTCAAAGACTTGGTGAACCCGTCTTTCCTGGCGCTCAACCGCGCCTGTGACCGGCTGTATACCGTGCACGGTGACATGAGCGATGTCAGTGCCTTCAGCATCGACAAGAGCACCGGCAAGCTGACGTTCATCAATCGGCAAAGCTGTGAAGGCAAGAACCCTGTTCACTTGGCCCTGGACCCGAGCGAACGCTTTCTGGTGGTCTCCAACCACATCACCGGCTCCCTGGCATTGCTGAATGTGGGCGAGGACGGCGCGCTGGGTACACTCAATCAATTGCTCAAACTTGAAGGCCCGACCGGCCCGCACCGTGTCGAGCAGCAGTTTTCCAAGCCGCATTTCAACCCGTTCGATCACACCGGCCATTTTGTGCTGGTGCCGGACAAAGGCCTGGACCGGGTGTTCAGTTTCCGCTTCGACAACGGCACGCTCGTGCCCGCCGATCAACCGTTCGTGACCACGCGCGAAGGAGCAGGCCCACGGCATCTGGCCTTGCATCCGACGGCACCGTTCGCCTATGTGGTCAACGAACTGGATTCGACGGTGACGACCTATGGTTTCAATGCGAAGGACGGTTCGTTGAAGCCGCTGCAAGTGGTGACGTCGCTACCGTCGACGTTCACCGGCAACAGCCGCGCCTCCGAAATCGAGGTGGATCGCAGCGGTCGCTTTGTCTATGCCTCTAACCGTGGCTACGACAGCGTGGCGGTGTTTGCCATCGATCCGCGCACGGGTACGTTGAGCCCGGTGGAGTTCATGCCCACCGATGGCAAGACACCGCGCTTCTTTACGCTCACACCCAACGAGCGTTTCCTCTTCGCGCTCAACGAAGACAGTGACACCATCATCTCCATGGCCGTGGATCCGCAAACAGGCGGGCTGAGCAAGACAGGCTTTTCGGTGTCGACCGGTAGCCCGGTGTGTATGGTTTTTTCTGCCTGATTAAAGCCGGATTTATAAAAACGACAGAAGCAAGCCCGGGCTTGCTTCAAGTGAGATCGCCATGAACAACAATAATGCGCTCGACGAAACCGCGATTGTCCGCAAGGTCACGCTCCGCATCATCCCTTTCGTTTTTCTGCTCTACATCGTTTCTTATCTGGACCGCGCCAACATTGGCTATGCCGCGTTGCAAATGAACAAGGAACTGGCGCTGTCCAGCGAGGCCTTCGGGTTCATCTCGGGGATTTTCTTCATCGGCTATTTCCTGTTTGAAGTGCCGAGCAACGTCATGCTCAACAAGTTTGGTGCCAGGGTCTGGATTGCCCGGATCCTGGTGACCTGGGGGTGCATCGCCGCCATGACCGCGTTCGCGCAAACGGCCAATCAGCTTTATATCCTGCGGTTTTTCCTCGGGGTGGCAGAGGCCGGTTTCTTCCCGGGGATCATCGTCTACCTGACGTTCTGGTTCCGTTCCAAGGAGCTGGCGACCACTGTTGCGTTGTTCACGGCGGCGATTCCGGTGAGCTACATCATCGGTGCACCACTGAGCACCTGGATCATGGACAACATTGGCTGGCTGAACTGGAGCGGCTGGCGCTGGATGCTGTTTCTCGAAGGTATTCCGGCGGTGTTGCTGGGGATCGCCTGTTATTTCTTCCTGACCGACAAACCCGAACAGGCCAAATGGCTCAAGCCCGAAGAGAAGGAATGGCTGCTCGCCGAGCTTGAACGAGACCGTCGCAGCCGCAAAAACGTCAAGACCTTGAGCGTCTACAAAACGATGATTCACCCCAAGGTTCTGTACCTGGCGTTCATCTATTTTGTGTATCAGTGCGGCAGCCTCGGCATCGGTTACTGGATGCCGCAGATCATCAAGAGTTTCTCCGAGTCACTGTCGCATACGCAGATCGGTTTGATTGCCATGCTGCCTTACATCGTGGCCACGGCGACCATGGTCCTGTGGTCGCGCAGCTCCGATCGGCGCAACGAACGCAAGCTTCACTCGGCCATTCCCTTGCTGGTTGCTGCATTGGGTCTGGTCGGTGCCGGGGTGCTGGCTAACCCGTATGTGGCGATGACGATGATTTGCCTTGCGTTGTCCGGGCTCTACAGCTTCAAATCGCCGTTCTGGGCGCTGCCGACGCTGTTTCTGGATCGCTCGACGGCAGCGGTGTCGATCGCCGTGATCAACTCAATCGGCAACCTCGGCGGTTTCGTCGGGCCATCGCTGATCGGCATGGTCAAGGGCAACAGCCAGAGCGCCGCTAATGGTCTGTTGTTTCTCAGCGCGCTGTTGCTGGCGGGTTTTCTGATGACGCTGTTCATGCGGGTGACCAACAGAGAGGTCTCGCCAACCGTAGCGGTCGCCAGTGAAGCCAGGGTCGACTGATGGCTTTCCATGCCTTGCCGCTTTGGCAAGGCCTGACCTCAATTTCTTGTTTCGGAGCAAATGATGAGTGCTGTTTCCCCTGCGGTTCTTGATGACCTGGCGCCCGGTGGCGTGCTGCATGCGGCGATCAATTACGGTAATCCGGTGTTGGCGCAGCAGGGCCAGGATGGATCGCCCCAGGGTGTCTCCGTGGCGTTGGCAAAGGCTCTGGCGCAAGAGTTGGGCGCGCGGCTGGAAATGATCACGTTCGATGCCGCCGGCAAGGTGTTTGCCGCGCTGGAGGAGGGCGTATGGAACATCGCGTTCCTCGCCATCGAGCCGGTGCGTGAACAACAGATCGCGTTCAGCGAGCCCTATGTGATCATTGAAGGCACTTATCTGGTGGCGGCCGATTCGGCTTATACGGCGGTCGATGATCTGGATCGGCCAGGATTGCGCCTGGCGGTTGGCAAGGGTGCGGCCTACGACCTGTTCCTGAGTCGTACCCTGAAGCAGGCGCAACTGGAGCGGGCAGAAACGTCCGCCGCCGCCGTCGACCTGTTTTTCGACAAAGGCCTGGATGCCGCGGCGGGCGTGCGCCAACCGCTGGAAAAGGTCGCCGCCGCCGATCCACGCTATCGGGTTCTCGAAGGCGCTTTCACCGCCATCCGTCAGGCGATGGCTGTCCCTCGCCATCGTGAAGCGGGGGCGGCCTATGTGAGGGCGTTCGTCGAGCGCAAGAAGGCCGAAGGCTTTGTCCATGCGGCCTTGCTTGAGAGCGGTCAAGCCGATGTCACTGTGGCGCCGTAGCTTTACAGCGTTCCTTGACTTACCGGCATTAGTCCGAAGCCTCGCGAAACCGTTTCTCAATGCAATCTGCAAACGGATAGAACGAAAACCAGGGCCTGGCTTCGTCGATCACCCGCAGGAATGACGGTCGCTGTATCAACCGGTCGAAATAGGCGCTCAGGTGCTGGTAGTCGTCGGGGAACGGCACCAGTGTGCAGGCATAGAACAGCGCCGGGGCGGCGGCACAATCGGCCAGGCTGAAATCCGGGCTGGCCACCCAGATTCTGGACGCCATACGTCGCTCGAGCATGCTGTACGCCGTCGCAAGCGTGGCCCGTTCTCTGGTCAAATCACCGTTGGTCGCGTGTAGCCGATCACTGACAATCTGTTGGACCGGCGTTTGTAGATAATTGTCGAAAAACCGGTCCCATAACCGCACCTCCAGCGCGGTCTCCCAATCATCCGGCACCAGGCGCTGTGCACCTGGATACAGTCGATCCAGGTACTCGATGATGACGCTGGACTCCGGCAGATTACGTTGACGAGCATGATCGCGAAGTACCGGGAATTTACCGATCGGCCACAATGCCTGCAGCTCTGCGCGGTCGGCGGCGTCCGTGAGATCGATGATTCTTCTGTCGAACTCGATGCCGTTTTCGTAGAGCGCGATGAGCACTTTGTGGCAGTACGAAGCCAGCGGATGGTAATAAAGCGTTAGCGACATTTTTCAACTCCTCGTTGGGCAGATGAAAAGGCTGGGGCAATCAACAAGCATAGGCTGATGCCAGCGGAGCGTCTGGGCAGCCACTTTCAAGCTTGCGAGCTTGCACATGGAAGAATTCCTGCTTAACTGGAAACCGCTGGTCGGGTTGTGACTCATTGGTCATAGCGTTCATCTCAGCGCCCTTGTACCGTTGTCGCTGGTTTGTGCTGTCAGGCTTACCCGGAGGAAGCCGGATAGTCGACCACGCTGTGTGCCTGGTCCAATTTGTTCAAGGAATAGAATGAAATGATGCCGAAAACTGCCATCGTCGAGATTGGTAAGAAGTACAAGGTTTATACCGAGCACTATCTCAACGCCGCCGCTGACAAGACGATCATTCTGGTCAATGGCTCGCTGGCAACGACCGCATCCTTTGCGCAAACGGTGCGTTACCTGCGGCCACGATTCAATGTGGTCCTCTACGATCAGCCCTACGCCGGTCAATCGAAACAACACAACCTGCATGACCAACCGATCCGCAAGGAAGACGAGGCTGCAATCCTGCTGGAATTGATCGAGCACTTTCACGCGCAGCATGTATTGTCCTTTTCCTGGGGCGGGGCAGCGACCTTGGTTGCGCTGGCCCAGCGGCCGCGCTTGATCGAAAAGGCGGTGATCAGTTCATTCGCCGCACGGATCAACACGCCGATGCGTGAGTATCTGGAGAGCGGCCGGCACTTTCTCCATGCCTGCGATCGTCGTAACGTCGGGCGTTTGATCAACAGCACGATCGGCAAGCACCTGCCGTCGCTGTTCAAGCGTTTCAATGAACGCCATGTCAGCAGCCTGGACGAACACGAATACCGGCAGATGCATTTTCACGTCAATGAGGTACTGACCCAGGACACCCACTGCTACGTGTCTTGTGCCGATGCCATCGAAGTCCCGTTGCTGTTTATCAACGGTGAGAGGGATGAGTACACCTCGGTGGAAGACGCGCGTCTGTTTGCGGCGCATACCCGCAAGGCGCAGTTTCAGACCATCGAGAACGCCGGGCACTTCCTCGACATGGAACACCCCACGGCCTGGCATGACACGCAGCGGGCCTTGCTGGGCTTTCTGCAGCCACCAGCCGTGAGGACGCCGAGCCAGCCACGCAACCTGGCGTTCAGCGGCAAGTCGTCAGTGATTCCGCCCCTGCAATCAGCTAACTGGCTGCGGCCTTAACTGACGCAGCAACTCGATCTGATCCGCAGGGACCCGCGTGCGCAGGGCTTTATACAGTGCGCGGGTCTCTAGCAGGTTCCAGACCCGCAGCATGGTTTCCAGGGCGTCCAATGGCTTGCTGATGAAGTCTTTTGCGCCCAGGGCCAGCGTGCGCAGCCGGGTATCGCGGGTGGCGTCGGCGGTGAGCACGAGGATCGGCAGGTATTCGCCAGTCGGGATGCGTCGGTTGAGCTGTTCAAGTACGGCAAAGCCGTCGAACTCCGGCATGTGCAGATCGAGAATGACCAGGTCCGGCTCGAAGCTGTTGAACAGGTCCAGGGTTCGCAGCGGCTGGGTGCTGCTCAGTACATTGGTCAGCCCTTCGCGGACCAGCAATTGTTCCATCAAATCGAGGTTGGGTCGTTGGTCGTCGATGATCAGAATGCGCAGGTCGGTGTTCACACGGGCTCCGGTAGGTGCTGGTCAAGATGGGCGAGGAATGAAGGAATGTGAATCGGCTTGGTCAGCACCGCGGTCGCTCCTGCTGCCAGCAAGGCCTGGTGAGTGAGGTCGCTGGCATCGGCGGTGATCATCAGCACAGGTGTGGCGCGGGTGCTGGAGGACAGACGCAAGCGTTGCAGAACGTTGAAACCATCAAGATCCGGCAGCGCCACGTCCAGCAAAATCAGCTGTGGTGCGTGTTGCCGGGCCAGGTCCAGGCCCATTTGTCCCTGCATGCTTGAGAGCAACTGGATGTGCGGCCGTCGTTGCAGCAGGGTTTCGATCAGGGCCAGACTCGACAGATTGTCTTCGATGCACAGCACTTTGCCCTGGTAATCGGGGGCGGCGAGGGTGGGCGTTGCCGTTGGCGGGCTGATCAGTGCCGCAGGTGGCTCAGTGGTTGACTGCAAGCGCTCGAAGGGCAGCTCCAGGGTGAAGCTGGAGCCGTTGCCGGGCTGGCTTTTGACGGTCAGGCTACCGTTCATCATTTCCAGCAAACTCTTGCTCAACGCCAGGCCGAGGCCCGTGCCTTCCACGTTCGGGTCGGTCTCCAGGCGCTCGAACGGCTTGAACAGTTGGTCCTGACGATCAGCTGCAATGCCCTTGCCGGTATCGCAGACCGATACAGCAATGCGTTGTTGATGAACCCTGACCTCAATGTGCACCTGGCCCTGGGGCCGGTTGTATTTGATCGCGTTGGACAACAGGTTCAGCAGCACCTGAACCAGGCGTTGCCGATCGGCGACGATCCCGCTGTCGGCGGCCAGTATCGGCAGTTCGACCAGTTGAATGCCGGCGTCGCAGGCCATGGGCGACACCAGCGTCAGGGCTTCTTGCAGCACCACCGCCAAGGGTACGGCTTCAACGTTAAGTGGCAGCCGCCCGGCTTCGATTTTGGCGATGTCCAGCACTTCGTTGATCAGGGTCAGCAGGTGTTGCCCGGCCCGCAGGATGTGACCGATCTGCGCCCGCTGCCCTTTGGGCGAATCCATATCCAGCAGTTGCGCGAAGCCGAGAATCGAGTTGAGCGGAGTACGCAGTTCGTGGCTCATGCGCGACAGAAACTCGCTTTTGGCGCGGCTGGCGCGCTCCGCTTCTTCCCGTGCGGTACTTAGCGCGATCTCGGCGGCACGGCGATCGGTGATGTCGCGGGTGATCTTGGAGAACCCGCGCAGGGCGCCACTGCTGTCGTACTGCGCGGTAATCACCACACTGGCCCAGAAGCGGCTGCCATCCTTGCGGCAACGCCAGGCCTCTTCCATGTAATGACCATTGCGCGTGGCCTCGCGCAGCGCCATGTCGGGATGCTGCGGACATTCTTGCGGCAGATAAAAAACCGAGAAATGCTGGCCGACGATCTCCTGTTCGGTGTAGCCCTTGATCCGTTCGGCGCCGGCATTCCAACTGGTGACGAAGCCTCGTGTGTCGAGGGCGAAAATACCGTAGTCCTTCACCCCGTCGATGATCAGCCGCAAGCGCTCTTCGTTGTCGCGCAAGGCCCGTTCACGTTCGGCCAATAACAGCCCGGCCTCGACCAAGCGCGTGCCCAATTGACCGATCTCATCGTTCTCCGGCGGTTGCGGCAATAACGGCTGACCGAGTGCCAGCCGTTGGGCGTTGCCCTGAACTTGCTGCACCCGGGCGACGATGCCTTTGGACAGAAACAGCACCGCGACAATGGCGCCGAACAGCCCGCAAACGGCGGCCAGCAAGGTGGAGAACAACAGGCGTTGTCGAGTGGAGGCCGCCGCTGCGGTGCGCTCGGCCAGCAAGGTGTCCTCAAGCGTGCGCATGGCGCTGATGCGTTCGCGTAATTCGTCGAGGACATGTTTGTTGTTGATCAGGATCGTGGTGATCGACTCTGGGGTTGCATTGCGATCATCGAGCAGTTCAACCAGACCTTCGACCTTGGTGTCGATCAGCGGCGTGATCGCCTCCAGATGTTTACGCACCCGCTGATCGCGAACGTTGCGGTCGAGCCGCTGCAGGGCCGATTCGATCAAGGGCTTGGCCTGTCGGTAACCCGGCAGGAAATCCTCGCGATGGGTCAGCAGATAGCCGCGCACGCTGGCGGCGGCCTCGGCGAGCAGGGTGTGCACCGCCTGAATATCGCCTTGCACCAGCAGCACGCGGCGCACGTCTTCTTCCGCGCGCGCGGTCTGCCGTTCGGTGGTGTAGATCAGCACCAGCGAGAGCAACAGAATCACCAACGGCAGGGAAATCACCACGAGGGCTTTGCCGCGTAACGGCAGATCGGCCCAGCGGCGGGCGTTTGAAGCTTTCATGATTGGGTCACCAGACCCAGCGCAATGCCACGGACAGCAGCCTGGGTGCGGTCGGCGGCGCCGAGTTTGCCGATAACCCGCTCCACGTGGGCTTTGGCCGTGCCGGTGGTGATGCCGAGTTTTTCGCCGATTTCACGGTTGCTCATGCCGCTGGCCACCAGCCCCAGCACCTGGCGTTCCCGTGGAGTCAAGGTGACGGGGGCGGCGCCGCTGGCGTTGCGCTCGGTCAGGCGGCGCAGCAACTGCGCGCTGACAGAACTGTTGAGGGCTTGCTCGCCGGCGGCGACACGTTGCAAAGCGTCGATCACTTCGTGGCGGCTGGCATCCTTGAGCAGATAGCCCACGGCGCCGGCGTTCATGGCGGCCTCAAGGTGATCGGGGCTGTCGTCCATGGTGAACATCATCACTTTCAGGCTCGGCAGGCGCTCTTGAAGCAGGCGTGCCGCGCCCAGCCCGTTGAGCACCGGCATGCGGATGTCGAGAATCACGATGTCGGGCAAAAGCCGTTCACATAAATCCAGTGCTTCCTGGCCATTGCACGCTTGGCCGACCACTTCGAATTGCGTCAGGCCGGCGAGCAACGAGACGAAGCCGGTGCGCGTGACTTCATGATCGTCCGCGACCACCAGTCGTATAGCGTCAGTCATTGATGGGTTCCATTCAGGCCAGAGGGGACGGTGGCGCGCAGTTGCGTTCCGCCGTGCGCGTGGCTGATGCAGGTGAATTCGCCGCCCAGCAGGCTCGCGCGTTCCTGCATCGCGGCAAGCCCCAGGTGCCGGGCGCCGCAGGTGTCGAGGGGTTGTTCCATGGCAAAGCCCTGGCCGTTGTCGTCCACCCGCAGCGAGGCTTGTCCTTCATGCAGTTGCAGCGCCAGCACGACGTGGCTGGCCTGCGCATGTTTGAGAATATTGTTGATGCCTTCCTGGGCAATCCTGAACAGGGCGATTTCCACCTGGCTGGGCAAACGGGCTTCGCAACGCACATTCCAGTTCACTTTGATCCCCGCTTCGCGCAGGCGATCCGCCTCTTTGTCGACCGCTTTCAGCAAGCCAAAGTCGTCGAGCACCGTCGGGCGCAGGCCTCGGATCAATTGCCGGCCTTCACCGACGCAATGCTGGGCCAGTGCAAGAATCGTCTGTAAGTCTGCACCGAGTTCGTCGGGCAATGGCGGGCAGCGACCGGCAAAACCTTGCAGGCGCTGATGCAACCCGGCGAGGGTTTGTGCCAGGCCGTCGTGCAGGTCGTAGGCCATGCGTTTGCGTTCGTCTTCCTGTGCCCGGAACAGTCGGTGGACCAGATCGGACATGGTGCGCTCGCGGGTCACCAATGCGTCGAGCAAGCGCTGGTTTTCCAGGTGCGCGGCGAGCAGGGTGGCGAGCAGTTGCAGGGATTCGAGGTCTTCGGTGTCCGGTGCGCTGATGCTGACGCTGTTGGCCAGCACCAACGCACCGAAGGCGGCACCATTGCCACCGCGTAAAGGCACCCGCAACACATTGGGCAAATCCGCGCTCGGTTGTTCCTGCCATTGCGGTGCGCACATCGCGGTGTCGGCGAGGTGTTCGAGGCTGTGCAAACGATCACGGCTGCCTTGACTGGCGGTGGTCCTGACCTGCGCATCCACGTCCCATTCCAGCAGTAGCGCATGGTCCATCGCCAGGAAGGCGCAGGCCCGTTGCAGCACCCGTTGGCGCATGGCCTCGGGAGCCAGTTGTGTCAGTTCCTGGCCGGTATCCACCAGCAGCCGCAGCCGCGCGGCGCGACTTTGCGATTGCCGATACTGGGTACGAATGGCCAGGGCGCTACCGGGGTCATGATCAGGGTTTTGCATGGGCAGGTTCCGGCACGGGCACGCCCGTTCGGGCAGGGGCGTCATTAAACCTTGTTAACGGGGCAGGGCGCTATCTGCCGAATGGCATAGGCAAATGGCTCCGGTTGGCCGATGGCGGGCCGCGTTCCGGGCGGCACAGTGTGCCCATCGACCATCATTGGAATAGCGCAATGAAATTCAAGACCTCAACCATCGCCCTGTTGTTCGCCCTGACCGCCCCGTTGGCTCAGGCGTTGGAAGCGGTGCCTTACGTTTACAGCAGCGTGGCGCAGCAACCGACCAACGTGAAGGATCGTGAAATCGCCGCCCTGTTTGACCATTGGAACAGCGCGTTGAAGAGCGGCAATGTTCAGAGCGTGGTCGACCTGTATGCGCCGAACGCGGTGCTGCAACCGACGGTTTCCAATCAGGTGCGCACCACGCCGGCACAGATCAAGGACTACTTCGATCACTTCATGGCGCTCAAGCCGGTAGGCCAGATCAACTTCCGTGAGATCCGCCCATTGGGCGCCAACGTGGCCATGGACAGTGGCGTCTACACCTTTACGTTGACCGAAGCCGATGGCAAGACCCGTCAGGTGCAGGCGCGCTACACCTTTGTTTATGAGCAGGTGGGCGGTCAGTGGAAGATTCTCAACCACCACTCTTCGGCGATGCCGCAACCGCAGGTGTTGCACGCGGGGAAATAAAAAGAGGATGTGCCAGACCGACACGGCCCACTGTAGGAGCGAGGCTTGCCCGCGAAGGCGTTCTCAAGTACGCCAAAAGCTTCGCGGGCAAGCCT
>NZ_JBXANU010000045.1:0-26133 GCF_058802085.1 Pseudomonas sp. GW822-FHT02G04 | reverse complement strand
AGGCTGCCCAAGGCAGCCTTCAGCTCTGAAAAGGTTTTACCGGACACTAGTGACGCAGAGCGTGGGAACGATCAGTGTCGGATCAGCGCTGTACGACGCGCAGCTGATTCGGTTCTTTGGGCATAACCCGCTTGGCAACCACGTAATGGTTGTCCCAGTACGGTTTCTTCAGTGTATCGATGGTCACCGACTTGCCACGGCGTGGCGCGTGGATGAAACGGTCGTTGCCCAGGTAGATGGCAACGTGATTGACCCGGCGGCTCTTGATATTGAAGAAAATCAGGTCGCCTGGCTTCAGATCGTTACGATCGACTTTCTCACCGTGACCGCTGGCCATGGCATTGGAGGTGCGCGGCAGGTCGAAGGTGGCGTCGTTGAACGCGTATTTCACCAGACCGCTGCAGTCGAACCCTTTACTTGGGCTGCTGCCACCCCAACGATAAGGCGTGCCGAGGACGTTTACCGCGCGGCTCAACACGTTGCTGCTTTCCTTGGTCGCCATCGGCGGGACCAGCTTGCCGTTGGCGCGGCTCAGTTGGGTGGAACGTTTTACTGTCTGTTGGTTTTTGCTCGAAGGAGCAGAAACATGGGATTTTGGGGTGTAACCATTAACGTTCGGAAGACGTTGCTCACGATTGGTGGCGTGGGCGGCCAGGGGCAATAATAGGCAAATGGTTAGCCATGTCTTGAAAAATGGACGCATTAGGCAAGGCTCGTATGGGTTAGCGCGCAACTTTATAACAGCTTTTTTGTCCCTTCCGAGGCCGTTGGTCGATTCAACCTTGGGGTCAACGGAACCAAATAAGCGGCAAAGTGACGCAATTGTCTGACACAAGTCAGGTGTTACAAGGCTTTGACGGGACCCAAGGTAGCATTCGCCGTATGTCGGCTGCCTGTAAAAAAGTCACAAAGAATTCAAGAATATTTCTCTATCGCGTGATTCGAGGCCATCCATGAACACCTATCGACAACCCGTTTCACAGCAAGATACGCACAGCAAAGTGATCGGTTACCTGCTGTGGATTTTCGGTTTTACCGGGGCTCACCGCTTCTATTACGGTAAGCCGGTGACCGGGACGATCTGGTTTTTGACCCTCGGCTTGCTAGGTATTGGCTGGCTGATCGACGTGTTCCTGATCCCGGCCATGGATCGTGAAGCGGACCTGCGCTTTACCGCCGGCCCCATCGAATACAGCGTCGCGTGGATTCTGCTGACGTTCCTTGGGGTGCTCGGTGTGCATCGGATGTATCAGGGGAAGTGGATCAGCGGGTTGCTGTACCTGGTCACGGGCGGGTTGTTCTTGCTGGGGGTGTTGTATGACTTCTGGACGCTGAACGACCAGGTTTCGATTCGCAACGCGCAGAACAGAGGCGCCTTCCAGTAAGTTGTGGCGAGGGAGCAAGCCCCCTCGCCACAGGGTTTTACGCCTGGTGACTGATCCGCCCATCCACCAGGGTGTAACGCACCACGCCCGGCAGGCTGTGGCCAATGAACGGGCAGTTTTCGCCCTTGGACAGCCAGGTTTCACCGGCCACGGTCGAGGCCGCCGGGTCGAACAGCACGATATCCGCCGCGCCACCCACCGCCAATTTACCCGCTGGCAAGCGCAACGCCTCGGCAGGGCCAGCGCTCAAGCGTGCGAGCAGGGTTGGCAGGTCGAGCAAGCCGTCCTCCACCAAGGTCATCGCCAGCGGCAGCAGCAGTTCAACGCTGCTGATGCCCGGCTCGGTGGCACCGAACGGTGCCAGTTTGGCATCGCGCTCGTGGGGTTGGTGATGGCTGGAAATGGCAGATACCACACCGGACTTCACCGCTGCCCGCAGGCCGTCACGGTCGGCGCGGGTGCGCAGCGGCGGCTGGACGTGATAGAGGCTGCTGAAGTCGATCAGCGCTTCGTCGGTGAGGATCAACTGATACAGCGCCACATCCGCCGTGACCTTCAACCCGCGAGCCTGGGCCTGAGCGATCAGCGCTACACCGCGCGCGCTGGTGAGCTGGCTGAAGTGCGCACGCACACCGCTTTGCTCGACCAGCAGCAGATCCCGGGCCAGGGCCACGGTTTCGGCAGTTTCCGGAATGCCCGGCAAGCCGAGGAAGCTCGCAGTCGGGCCTTCGTGCGCCAGGCCGCCTTCGGCCAGGTCGTGGTCCTGCGAGTTGAAAATCACTGTCAGGTCAAATGTCGCCGCATATTCCAGCGCCCGGCACAGAGTGCGGGTGTTGCGGAAACTCTCCAGACCATTGCCGAAGGCCACGCAACCGGCATCGCGCAAGGCAACCAGTTCTGCAAGCTGCTCGCCGTCCAGGCCTTTGCTCAGGGCGCCGATCGGGAACACTTTGGTGTTGCCGGCTTCGCGGGCGCGGTCGAGGATCAGTTCAGCCACGGCCGAGGTGTCCAGCACCGGTCTGGTTTTTGGTGGGCAGCACAGGCTGGTCACGCCGCCGGCGGCGGCCGCGCGGGTTTCGCTGGCGATCGAGCCTTTGCGGCTGTAGCCCGGTTCGCGCAGGGCGACGTTCAGGTCAACCAGACCCGGGGCGGCCACCAGGCCCTTTGCGTCGATGGTGTCGACGGCAACAAAACCGGCTGGAGCGGCGCCAAGGGCGACGATCTTGCAGGCTTCAACGTGGATATCAGTCACTTGATCCAGGCCGCTGGCCGGATCGATAACGCGTGCGCCGAGAATGCTGAGCTTCACTGGGCGTTCTCCTGCTCGAATTGGCGCTGGGCTGTTTGCCCGCTCATGGCCATGGACAGCACGGCCATACGAATCGCGATCCCGTAGGTCACCTGGTTGAGGATCACCGAGTGCGGACCGTCGGCCACCGCCGACTCAATCTCCACCCCACGGTTGATCGGCCCCGGGTGCATCACGATGGCATCGGGTTTGGCGCCGGCCAGGCGCGCGGTGGTCAGGCCGAACAGGCGGTAGAACTCGCCTTCGCTCGGCAGCAGGCCGCCGGTCATGCGCTCACGCTGCAAGCGCAGCATGATCACCACGTCGACGTCTTTCAGGCCTTCGGTCATGTCGGTGTAGACCTTCACACCGTATTGCTCGATGCCGATCGGCAGCAGGGTTTTCGGCGCGATCACGCGGATGTCCGGGCAGCCGAGGGTTTTCAGTGCCAGCATGTTCGAGCGCGCCACCCGCGAGTGCAGGATGTCGCCGACGATGGCCACCGAGAGGTTTTCGAAGCCGCCCTTGTGCCGACGAATGGTGAGCATGTCGAGCATGCCCTGGGTCGGGTGCGCATGACGGCCGTCGCCACCGTTGATGATCGCCACTTGTGGGCAGACATGTTCGGCAATGAAGTGCGCCGCGCCGGAATCACCGTGACGCACGACGAACATGTCGGCAGCCATGGCTTCGAGGTTGCGCAGGGTGTCGAGCAGGGTTTCGCCCTTGCTCGCCGACGACGTGGATACGTTCAGGGTAATCACGTCGGCCGACAGCCGTTGGGCCGCCAGTTCGAAGGTGGTGCGGGTGCGGGTGGAGTTCTCGAAGAACACGTTGCACACGGTCTTGCCGCGCAGCAGCGGGACTTTCTTCACCGCCCGGGCGCCGACTTCGAGGAACGAGTCGGCGGTGTCGAGGATTTCCGTCAGCAGCTCGCGGCGCAAACCGTCGAGCGAGAGGAAGTGGCGCAGCTGGCCCTGATCATTGAGCTGCAGCGGGCGCTTGGTTTCTAGAGGCGTCATCGCGAGGGACTCTCAATAGGGCGAATTAAAGGGCGAGGTCTTGAAGTTCAAGCTTGAGTTCCGGGCCGGACAGCTTCACCCGTTCATGGGCTGCCAGCGCCAGGGTCGCGCCGACCACGTTCGGGCGGATCGGCAACTCACCGGCGTCCAGGTCCAGCAGGCACACCAGCGTCACGCTGGCCGGGCGGCCATAGTCGAAGAGTTCGTTCATTGCGGCGCGGATAGTCCGGCCACTCATCAGCACGTCGTCGATCAGCACCAGGTGCTGGCCTTCGATCTCGAACGGCAGCGCCGAAGGGCGGACTTGTGGGTGCAGGCCGTTCTGGCTGAAGTCGTCGCGGTAGAAGGACACATCAAGGGTGCCCAGCGGCGCGTCGCTGCCCAGTTCATCGAGCAACGCCTGAGCAACCCAGACGCCACCGGTCCGAATACCGATATAACGTGGTTCGCTGATGCCACGGTGTTCCAGATAAGCCTTGAGACGGATCGCCATCTGGCTGATCAGTTCGGCGGGATTAGGCAGGCTCATGGTTTGCTCCTTCTTGGTCCCGAGCCCAGCTTTGGGGTATAGCGCCTGGGTGGGGGCTCGGGTTGTAGCTATAAAGAGACGCGCAGCGGCTCATCAGGATCAGGTGCGGTCAGGATTCGAACAGTGCGGTGTTTTCGTCGAGCCAGCCTTGCAGCAGCAGGGCGGCGGCGATGGCGTCGACCGGGTTGTCGCGGTAACTGCCTTTCTGCCCGCCACGGACCAGGCGTTCACCCTTGGCCTCGAAGGTGGTCAGGCGCTCGTCGTGAGTATAGAAGGGCAGGTTGTAGCGGCCGTTCAGGCGGCGGGCGAACTTTTCGGCCCGCAGGCACATGTCGCTGGGTGTGCCGTCCATGTTCAGCGGCAGGCCAACTACCACGGCGTCGGGTCTCCACTCCTTGATCAGGGCTTCGACCTGATTCCAGTCGGGAATGCCGTTTTGTGCCTTCAAGGTGCACAGCTCGCGGGCCTGGCCGGTTATGACCTGGCCGACCGCCACGCCGATCTGCTTGGTGCCGTAGTCAAAACCCAGAATCAGCCGCAGGGCCATCAGGCGTGCCCCGCCTGGCTGGTGAGCAGGCTGAGGTTGATACCCAAGTGCTTGGCTGCCGCTTCGAGACGCAACTCGCTGCTGGTGTTGAACAGGATGTCGGCGTCGAACGGGCAGGTCAGCCAGGCGTTGTCCGCCAGTTCGGCTTCCAGTTGCCCGGCTTCCCAACCGGCATAGCCGAGGGTGATCACGCTTTTCGCCGGGCCGACGCCGTCGGCGATGGCGAACAGCACATCCTGGGAGGTCGACAGCGACAGCTCGCCTTCCAGATCAACGGTGGCCTGGTAGGTTTTTCCCGACGGGTGCAGGACAAAGCCGCGATCGGTTTGTACCGGGCCGCCGATAAAGATCGGCACGTGCTGACAGAGCACTGGCGGTTCGATATCGGGGCGCAATTGCTCGAGGATATCGGCCAGGTTCAGGTCCTGCGGACGGTTGACCACCAGCCCCATGGCACCATTGGCCGTGTGCTCGACGATGTAGGTCAAGGTGTGCGCAAAGTTCGGGTCGGCCATGTGAGGCATGGCGATCAGGAAGTGATGCTTGAGGTAGCTGGGGCTGACGTTCTTCATGAGCGCTAGTGTGGCGTTGGAGGGGCGAACTGACAAGCTGAGCACGTCAAAAGATCGCAGCCTTCGGCAGCTCCTACCCTGCGATCTTTGATCTTGCGGCTAATTACTGGACAACCGGTCCCCACGCGCAAACTTCCACGTGCGGATGATTTCCAGCCGGTCGATGTCCGACAGGTCCCCGGTGAACGGCGAAAACGGTGCGGCCAGCCGCACGATGCGCTGCGCCGCCTGATCCAGCAGCGGTTGGCCGGACGATTCCAGCACCAATACTTCATACAGCGAGCCGTCGCGATTGATCGAGACCATCAGGCGCAAATTGCCATAAATCTGTTTGCGTCGGGCTTCGTCGGGGTAGTTGAGGTTGCCGATGCGCTCGACCTTCTTGCGCCATTCATCCTTGTACCAGGCACCCTTGTCGCGCATGGTCGACGCGGCGCTCAAGCGGTGGATGCGCGGGCGCTTGGCGTACAGCTGTTGTTCATTGGCCAGTTCTGCTTCCAGGCTGGCAATGTCACTGGACAACTGCGAGCTGTCGAAGGTCGGTGCCTCGATCTTGGGCTTGGCTTCGGTCTTGACCTCTTCCTGTTTGGTCGCGGCTTTTTTCGGCTTCGGCGCGACAGTCGTCACGGCGGCCTTGGGCGCGGCTTCCTGCACTTGAGGTTTGGCGGTTGGCGGCGGAGTGACCGTCTGCACCTTGTTGTCCTGGAAGGGCGCGACCTCGGTGGTCTTGGGGATCGCCTTTTTATCCAGGGTGCCACTGCCTTGCTGATTCTCTTGAGCGAGGAAATCGGCTTTCTTCGGCTTGGTTTCGCTTTTGAAAGTGGCGAGGGTGATTTCCAGGGTTTTGCTGATTTGCTTGGGTTCGACCATGGTGAACCCGACGCCCAACAGCAAGGCCAGGTGAATCAGCGCCGCGAGAAACAGGGTAAAACCGAGGCGATCGGCCGGGCGCACGCCACTATGGGCGAGTTCAGCGGGCAAATCGGACGGGAGTGTCATGACAAGAAAACCAACATCGCGTTTTTTACAGGCCGGGGATGATAACGCAATGTTGGTCGGTTCTTGGTTGTTCTATCTCAACGAGCCTTGAGCTTCTGATCGATGGCATCCATCAACTGGCCGCCGATGTCGGTGCCGAACGCGTTATCGATCTCGCGAATGCAGGTCGGGCTGGTGACGTTGATTTCGGTCAGGTGCTCACCGATCACGTCGAGACCGACGAACAGCAGGCCTTTCTCACGCAGGGTCGGGCCGACTTGCGCGGCGATCCAGCGATCCTTGTCGGTCAGCGGTCGGGCTTCGCCACGGCCACCGGCGGCGAGGTTGCCACGGGTTTCGCCAGCGGCCGGAATCCGCGCCAGGCAATAATCCACAGGCTCGCCGTCGATCATCAGGATGCGCTTATCGCCATCGACGATCGCCGGCAGGTAACCCTGGATCATGATCTGCTGCTTGCCATGCAGGGTCAGGGTTTCGAGGATCACCGACAGGTTCGGGTGGCCCGCGGTGTGACGGAAGATCGACGAACCGCCCATGCCGTCCAGCGGCTTGAGGATGACGTCACCGTGATGATCGGCGAATTCACGCAACACGTCCGGGCGACGGCTGACGATGGTCGGCGGCGTGCACTGCGGGAACAGCGTGGCGAACAGCTTCTCGTTGCAGTCACGCAGGCTTTGCGGTTTGTTGACCACCAGCACGCCAGCGCGCTCGGCTTGCTCCAGCAGGTAAGTGGAGTAGACGAACTCCATGTCGAACGGCGGATCCTTGCGCATCAGGATCACGTCCAGATCGCTCAGCAGTGCGTCGGATTCGGCGCCCAGCTCGAACCACTTCTGCGGGTCGGCGAAGACTTTCAGCGGACGCATCCGCGCGCGCGCCTCGCCCTCGGCCTGATACAAATCGCGCTGTTCCATATAGAACAGTTCCCAGCCACGCTTTTGCGCGGCCAGCAGCATGGCCAGCGAGCTATCCTTTTTATAGGAGATGCTGGCGATAGGATCCATGACAATCCCGACGCGAACGCTCATGGGGTTTTCCTCGAAATTGGGGTGGAAAGTGCGATGAAAAAGTGGCGTCAGAGTGGCGCTGAGTGGGTTCCCGGTCAAGGAAAAACCACCGCACAGGTCACCCGATAGATTGGAGGGGGAGACTGTGCTAAAAAGGCTGCCAAGTGGTGCTGGCCCTTGAGTATCAAGGGTTTCGGGCCGCAAACGGACAAATTGATTCACAAAGGCGACGGTAGAGCCCCTATGGAACAGCATTCCAGCGCCTTGAAGGTCATGGTGATCGATGATTCGAAAACGATTCGTCGCACCGCCGAAACGCTATTGAAAAACGTGGGCTGTGAAGTCATCACCGCAATCGATGGTTTCGATGCCTTGGCCAAGATTGCCGACAATCATCCGGGCATCATCTTTGTCGACATCATGATGCCGCGTCTGGATGGCTATCAGACCTGCGCGTTGATCAAGAACAACAGTGCGTTCAAGTCCACGCCAGTGATTATGCTGTCGTCCAGGGACGGGTTGTTCGACAAGGCCAAGGGGCGGATCGTCGGCTCCGACCAGTTTTTGACCAAGCCTTTCAGCAAGGAAGAACTGCTGAACGCGATCCAGGCCCACGTACCGGGCTTTGCCGTCGTTTCGCCGCAGTAGGACACGCACAGTGACGCTCGGCCATGGGGCCAGGTGTCGACAAGAATGGGGAAGACCATGGCACGTATTCTGATCGTCGATGATTCGCCGACTGAAATGTACAAACTGACCGGCATGCTCGAAAAGCACGGTCATGAAGTGTTGAAAGCCGAAAACGGCGCCGACGGCGTGGCCCTGGCCCGTCAGGAAAAACCCGACGCGGTGCTGATGGACATCGTCATGCCCGGCCTCAATGGTTTCCAGGCGACCCGTCAGCTGACCAAAGACCCGGAAACCGGGCACATCCCGGTGATCATCATCACCACCAAGGATCAGGAAACCGACAAGGTCTGGGGCACGCGCCAGGGCGCCAAGGACTACCTGACCAAACCGGTCGACGAAGACACGCTGATCAAAACCCTGAACAACGTGCTGGCCGGTTGATCGTCCGGCCATGACCGAGTCGCTGACGGCCTTCGAACTGCTGCTGCAGATTGACCAGCGTTGTCGTCTGCTGGCGGCGGACCTGCCGTCCCAGCCGACTCGACAGGACAGCTGGAGCGGCATCGGTTTTCGCTTGGGCGAGCATGGGTACGTCGCGCCCATGGGCGAAGTCAGCGAAGTCCTGCACGAACCGCGCGTTACCGAAATGCCGGGGGTCAAGCCCTGGGTCAAGGGCGTAGCGAACCTGCGTGGGCGGCTGCTGCCGATCATGGATGTGTACGGCTTCTTTTATGGTTATGAGGCCGGCCATGAACTGTCGGCCCTGCGCAAGCAGCGGCGGATATTGGTGGTGGAGCACAACGACGTGTTTGCCGGGTTGCTGGTCGATGAGGTCTTCGGCTTGCAGCACTTCGCCCAGGACAGCCTGGAACCGGTGCCCATGGACGAGCTGCAGGGGCCGATCGCCCCATTCGTCAAAGGCCGCTTTCAGCGTGAGCAGAACTGGCAGGTGTTCAGCCCGTTTGCGTTGGCGCAGTCGCAAGGATTCATGAACGTGGCGTTGTAGCCAGAGCGCCGCAGTCCTGTAGGAGCGAGGCTTGCCCGCGAAGCAGGCGGTGCGGTTTTGCAGGAATACCGCGTTTTCGTTCTTCGCGGGCAAGCCTCGCTCCTACAAGGGCATAGGTTGAATTGGGCAGGACAGGCGAGGACCGATGATTAAAGCAAAAACAGGTACGCCGGAAGGGTCGCGCAGCCGGTCGCAGATCATCGTGCTGTTTATCGCGCTGATCATCTTCATCATGCTGCTGTTCGCCAACTTCGCGTACCTCAACACCCAGGCGAATTACGACAAGCAGTACATCGGCCACGCCGGTGAGCTGCGCGTGCTGTCGCAACGCATCGCCAAGAACGCCACCGAAGCCGCCGCAGGCAAGGCCGCTGCATTCAAGTTGCTCAGCGATGCGCGCAACGACTTCGCCCTGCGTTGGGGCTTTCTGAAGAAAGGCGATCCCTCCACCGGCCTGCCGCCGGCACCGTCCACCGTGCGCGCGGAAATGCGCGCGGTGCAGCTGGATTGGGAGCGGCTGCTGAAAAACACCGACGCCATTCTCTCCAGCGAACAGACCGTATTGTCCTTGCATCAAGTCGCCGCGACGCTGGCCGAAACCGTGCCGCAATTGCAGGTCGAGTATGAAAAGGTCGTCGAAACCCTCCTGCAACGTGGCGCCCCTGCCGCTCAGGTGGCGATGGCCCAGCGTCAGTCGCTGCTGGCCGAGCGGATTCTCGGTGCGGTGAACACCGTGCTGTCCGGCGACGAAAACTCGCAGCAGGCCGCCGACGCTTTCGGTCGCGACGCAGCGCGTTTCGGCCAGGTACTCAACGGCATGCTTCAAGGCAATGCGGCGCTGAAAATCAGCCAGGTCGAAGACCGCGATGCGCGTGCCCGGTTGACCGAGATTTCCGAGCTGTTTGAATTCGTCTCGGGCTCGGTGGACGAAATCCTCGAAACCTCGCCGGAGCTGTTCAAGGTCCGCGAGTCGGCCAGCAACATTTTTACCCTGTCGCAAACCCTGCTCGATGAAGCCTCGCACCTGGCCAGTCGTTTCGAAAACCTCGCCGGCGGACGCGATACCGACACCATTGGTGGCTACGTGCTGGGCTTGCTCGCGCTGATGTCGATCATCCTCATCGGCCTGGTGATGGTGCGCGAAACCAACCGTCAGCTGCGTGAAACCGCCGAGAAAAACGAACGCAACCAGAACGCAATCATGCGCCTGCTGGACGAGATCGAAGACCTGGCCGACGGTGACCTGACCGTGACTGCCTCGGTGACCGAAGACTTCACCGGGACCATCGCCGACTCGATCAATTATTCCGTCGATCAACTGCGCGATCTGGTGGCGACCATCAACCTCACTGCCGGCCAGGTCGCCGCCGCCGTGCAGGAAACCCAGGCCACCGCGATGCACCTGGCCCAGGCCTCGGAGCATCAGGCGCAGCAGATTTCCGAAGCCTCCATGGCGATCAACGACATGGCCGAGTCCATCGATCAGGTCTCGGCCAATGCCGCCGAATCCTCAGCGGTGGCCGAACGCTCGGTGGAAATTGCCAACAAGGGCAACGAAGTGGTGCACAACACCATCCACGGCATGGACAATATTCGCGAACAGATCCAGGACACCGCCAAGCGCATCAAGCGACTCGGTGAGTCCTCACAGGAAATCGGCGACATTGTCAGCCTGATCGATGACATTGCCGATCAGACCAACATCCTCGCCCTCAACGCGGCGATTCAGGCGTCCATGGCCGGTGACGCCGGGCGCGGTTTTGCGGTGGTGGCCGACGAAGTACAGCGGCTGGCCGAGCGTTCGTCCGCGGCGACCCGGCAGATCGAAACGCTGGTGCGGGCGATTCAGACCGACACCAACGAAGCGGTGATTTCCATGGAGCAGACCACCACCGAAGTGGTGCGCGGCGCGCGTCTGGCGCAGGATGCCGGAGTGGCCCTGGAAGAAATCGAAGGCGTATCGAAGACCCTCGCGGCACTGATCCAGAGTATTTCCAACGCCGCGCAGCAACAGACGTCTTCGGCCGGCCAGATTTCCCTGACGATGAACGTGATCCAGCAGATCACCACGCAGACCTCGTCCGGCTCCACCGCCACTGCCGAGAGCATTGGCAACCTGGCGAAAATGGCCAGCCAGCTGCGGCGTTCGGTGTCCGGTTTCACCTTGCCGGCCAAGCCTGCGCAAGCTGCGGACAACGCTTGAACCGCCTCAGAGCGTATGCATTTGATTGGAGTAGTTATGGGTGATCGGCACGACTATGTGGCCCTCGAATGGGTCAAAGGCGAGATTGCCGAAACGCTGAAGCAGGCTCATCAGGCGATCGAAACCCTGATCGACGACCCGCAGGCGACGCACGCGCTGAGTGAGTGCCTGGCCTGTGTCCATCAGGTGCACGGCAGTTTGCAGATGGTCGAGTTCTACGGCGCGGCGCTGCTCGCCGAAGAGATCGAGCAACTGACCAGCGCCTTGCAGCAGAACCGCGCCAGCCATCGCGACGAGGCCATTCGTCTGCTGCTGCATGCCCTGGGGCAATTACCGACGTACCTCGACCGGGTGCAAGGCGCCCGGCGTGACTTGCCGCTGGTGGTGTTGCCGCTGATCAACGATCTGCGCAGTGCCCGTGGCGAAAGCCTGTTGTCGGAAACCAGCCTGTTCAGCCCACAACTTCCTGAACTGTCACCTCTGAGCGAAGAGGCCGTGGCGCTGCTGGAGCCGTCCGACTTGCCGAATGTGCTGCGCAAGTTGCGGCAAATGCTGCAGATGGCGCTGGTCGGCTTGCTGCGCGAGCAGGATGACGAAACCCACCTGGCTTATCTGGCCAGGGTTTTTACACGCCTTGAAGGGCTGTGCGGCAATGCGCCGCTGAGCCCGTTATGGCACGTTGCTTCGGCGCTGGTCGAAGGCATGCGCAATGGCTCGATCGCCAACAGCCCCGCGCTGCGCAGCCTGTTCAGGGACGCCGACAAAGAACTCAAGCGCTTGCTCGAACAAGGCATGCCTGCGATCAATGAACCGGCACCGCCAGAGCTGCTCAAGAGTTTGTTGTTCTATATTGCCAAGGCCGAACACCCCACCGGGCAGATGCTGACCATGAAAGATCGCTACTCACTGGACGACGCGCTACCCGACAGTGCGATGGTCGATGAAGAACGGGCAAGGCTGGCCGGCCCTGATCGCGACGCCATGCGCTCGGTATTGGCGGCGTTGTGCGAAGAGTTGGTGCGGGTCAAGGAGCGCCTGGACCTGTTCGTGCGCAGCGACCGCCAGCACACCTCGGACCTCGAAAGCCTGCTGGCGCCCCTGCGACAAATCGCCGACACCCTGGCGGTGCTCGGTTTCGGCCAGCCGCGCAAGGTCATCATCGATCAACTGGCGGTGGTGCTGAGCCTCGCCCAGGGCCAGCGCGAACCCAACGACGCGACGCTCATGGACGTCGCCGGGGCCTTGCTCTATGTCGAAGCGACCCTGGCCGGCATGGTCGGCACCGTGGAACCGGAAAGCCAGGAAGACAGCCGTCTGCCGACCACCGACCTGACGCAGATCCATCAGATCGTGATCAAGGAAGCGCGCATCTGTCTGCAACAGGCCAAGGACATGATCGTCGACTACATCGAAGCCGACTGGGACCGTCAGTATTTGCAACCGTTGCCGGCGTTGCTGACCCAAGTGCGCGGTGCGCTGGCGATGATTCCGTTGGCCCGCGCAGCGAGCTTGGTCGAGTCCTGTAACGGTTTCATCCGCGAGCATCTATTGGTGGACCCGGGCCAGCCCGGCTGGCAGCAACTGGACAGCCTGGCCGACGTCATCACCAGCATCGAGTATTACCTGGAGCGCCTCAGCGACGACCCCGAAGCGCCCGGTGAACAACTGCTCGACGTCGCGGAAAAAGGCCTGGCCGCACTCGGTTTCTTCCCCAGCGAACAGCATGTGCCGATGCTTGAGGATGTGCTGAGCCCCAATGAAGCCCTGGTCATGCAGGACATGCAGGAGCTCGATGATCCCGAGATCGTTCAGTCGCTGGCCGATGTGTTGGCCAGCCCGGTGTCGTCGGTCAATCCACCCGCACTGACTATGCCGGGCAGTCTATTGCCGCCACCCGCCGGTGAAGAACCGGTGGACGATGAGCTGCGGGAAGTCTTCCTCGAAGAAACCGACGAGGTTCTGGAAATCATCCAGGAGTACCTGCCGCGCTGGTCGGCCAATCCCGACAGCCCATCGGCCTTGAGTGAGTTGCGCCGCGCCTTCCACACCCTCAAAGGCAGTGGCCGAATGGTCCGCGCGCTGGTGCTGGGCGAGCTGGCCTGGGCGGTGGAAAACCTGCTCAACCGCGTGCTTGAACACAGCGTTGCACCTGGGCCTGCGGTGCAGCAACTGGTGGGCGACGCGCTGAAGTTGCTGCCGGAACTGGTGACCGAGTTCGCCGCCCATGCCCAACGCCAGCGCAACGATGTCGACCAATTGGCCGCCCGTGCCCATGCCCTCGCCAAGGGCGATGAGTCGCTGTCCGATGAGGACGCGCAGGATGTCGCGGCGCTCGATCCACTGTTGTTGGAGATCTTCCGCAACGAAGCCGAAACCCATTTGAACAGCCTCAATCGCTTCCTCGATCAGGCCGCCGAGCACGTACCGCTGCAGGCCAGTGACGAGTTGCAGCGAGCCTTGCACACCCTCAAGGGCAGCGCATCGATGGCCGGCGTGTTACCGATTGCCGAGCTGGCGGCGTCGCTGGATCAATTGGCCCGGGAATACAAGGCTCACCGGATTGCCCTCGATCTGGACGAAGTCGAATTGCTGCTGGAAGCCGAAGGTTTGTTCCGCCTGGGGCTGCGACAGCTCAAGAGCGATCCGCTGGCTGAAATCCCCGGCGCCCGTTCGTTGATCGAACGCACCCAGACACTGCTGGCCGAACGTCTGCAAAGCCTGTCGAGCGCGCCCAATACGGGGTTGCGGATCAAGCGCGATCCGCAACTGATCAACAACTTCCTCGCCCAGGGCATGGACATCCTGCTGGATGCCGAAAGCCTGTTGCAGCGCTGGCAGCAGCATCCCGGCGAGCGCCAGGAACTCAGCGCGCTGCTGGATGAATTGACCACCCTCGGCGAAGGTGCGCACCTGGCCGACCTGCATCCGGTGGACGAACTTTGTGAAGCCTTGCTCGATCTCTATGGCGCTGTGGAAGAAAGCAGCCTGGCGGTCAGCGACAGGTTTTTCCACGAGGCGCAAAGTGCCCACGAAGCGCTGATCAACATGCTTGACGAACTGGCCGCCGGCCAGGAAGTCACCGCGCAACCGCAGCGGGTTCGGGCCTTGCGCGGCTTGCTGGATGAGAGTCTCGACCCATCCTCCATGGGCCTGATTCGCAGTGATGGCAGCCGTACCCTGAGCATTCGAGAACTGGGCAGCGCCACCGCCGAGCTGGAGCAGGCCGCGACTGAGGTAGATCTGGACGACGAAATCGTTTCGATCTTTCTTGAGGAAGCGGTGGATATCCTCGACAGCGCCGGTCAGGCCTTGCAACGCTGGTTGAGCGACCCGGATAACGCCGCACCGCTATTGTCCTTGCAGCGCGACTTGCACACCCTCAAGGGCGGAGCGCGGATGGCCGAGGTCGAGCCGGTCGGCGATCTGGCCCATGAGCTGGAAAGCCTTTACGAGGGCCTGGTGGACCGCCGTTACAGCCACAGCGAAGCGCTGGCGCAGTTGCTGCAACAGAGCCATGACCGACTGGCCGAGTTCCTCGAGCAGTTGCAGCACAACCGTCCGTTGGGTGACCCGGGCGAATTGATCGAGGCCATTCGTGAGTTTCGCCTGGGCAATGCCGGCAGTGCGGACGTGATTGAACCTGCGGCCAGCAACGATTCAGCGAGCCATGATTCCGAGCTTCTGGAGATCTTCCTCGAAGAAGGTTTCGACATCATCGAAAACTCCGGCGCGGCGCTGGTTCGCTGGCAGGCCGAGCCATCGAATCGTCAGGAAGTGGAAACCCTGCTGCGCGACCTGCACACCCTCAAGGGGGGCGCGCGAATGGTCGAAATCGCGCCGATCGGCGACCTGGCCCATGAGCTGGAATTCCTCTACGAAGGCTTGTCCGCTGGTGTGCTGCAACCGACCGCGGCGCTGTTCACGCTGTTGCAAAGCAGCCATGACCGACTGGCGCAAATGCTCGATGCCACCCGTGCCGGTCAGCCACTGCCACTGCCACTGGCCGATCGGCTGATCGAGGCGATCAAGAATTTCAGCCATCCGGCGGTGCCCGAAACACCGACACCGGTGGCGATGCCCGCAGCGCCCAAAGCCGAGCCAGCCGCGCTACAACCCGAAGGCGCCGACACGGTCAAGGTCTCGGCGGAGTTGCTCGACGACCTGGTCAACCTCGCCGGGGAGACTTCGATCTTTCGTGGCCGTATCGAACAACAGGTCAACGATGCACGGGTAGCCCTGAGCGAGATGGAAACCACCATCGAACGTATGCGCGACCAGTTACGCCGCCTCGATACCGAAACCCAGGGGCGGATTCTCAGCCGTCAGCAAGTCGAGGCCGAGCGCTTGGGCTACGAAGAGTTCGACCCGCTGGAGATGGACCGTCACTCGCAGCTGCAACAGCTGTCGCGGGCGCTGTTCGAATCCGCCTCCGACCTGCTTGACCTCAAGGAAACCCTCGACCGACGCAATCAGGATGCGGAAAACCTTCTGCAACAGCAGGGCCGCATCAACACTGAATTGCAGGAAGGGCTGATGCGTACGCGCATGGTGCCGTTCGAGCGAATGCTGCCGCGTTTGAAACGCATCGTCCGTCAGGTTTCCAGCGAGCTGGGCAAGGATGTGGAGTTCATCGTCGGCAACGCCGAAGGCGAGATGGACCGCAACGTCCTCGAGCGCATGGCGGCGCCGCTGGAACACATGCTGCGCAACGCCGTCGACCATGGGCTGGAATCGGCCGAGGTGCGGATCGCAGCCGGTAAACCGGCCCAGGGCAAGATCACCCTGGACTTGTCGCGAGAGGGCGGCGACATCATTTTCGACATCTGCGACGACGGTGCCGGCGTGCCGCTGGACGCCGTGCGGCGCAAGGCGATCAAGCGCGGGCTGCTCGCCCCGGACAGCGACATCAGCGACCGCGACGTGCTGCAATTCATCCTGCAACCGGGGTTCTCCACCGCCGAGAAAATCACCCAGATCTCCGGGCGCGGCGTCGGTATGGACGTGGTTCACGAAGAAGTCCGGCAGCTTGGCGGCACCATGAGCATCGACTCGACTTCGGGGCAGGGTGTGCATTTCCGGATTCGCCTGCCGTTCACCGTGTCGGTCAATCGCGCGCTGATGGTGCAATGCGGGGAGGATCAATACGCGATCCCGTTGAACACCATCGATGGCATCGTTCGGGTGTTGCCCAACGAACTCGAAGGACATTACCGGCTCGATCCACCGACCTACGAATACGCCGGGCAACGCTATGAGCTGTGCTATCTCGGCGAGCTGCTGAAAACCAGTACCCGCCCGAAACTGCTGGGCCAGAGCCTGCCGTTGCCGGTGTTGCTGGTGCAGTGCAACGAACGGCACGTCGCGGTGCAGGTGGATGCCATGGCCGGCACCCGGGAAATCGTGGTCAAAAGCCTCGGCCCGCAATTTGCCGCAGTGCAGGGTTTGTCCGGTGCGACGATTCTCGGCGATGGCCGGGTGGTGCTGATTCTCGACTTGCTGGCGCCGATCCGCGCGATGCAAGCGCAGGTGCCGCAACGGCCTGTGATCCAGGACGTAGAGCCCGAGGCGCAACGGCCGTTGCTGGTGCTGGTGGTCGACGATTCGGTCACCGTGCGCAAGGTCACCAGCCGTCTGCTGGAGCGCCACGGCATGAACGTGCTGACCGCCAAGGACGGCGTCGACGCCATGCTGCTGCTGGAAGAACACATGCCCGACCTGATGCTGCTGGACATCGAAATGCCACGCATGGACGGCTTCGAAGTGGCGACCCAGGTGCGCGCCGACGAACGCTTGCAACATCTGCCGATCATCATGATCACCTCCCGCACCGGCCAGAAACACCGCGCCCGCGCCATGGCCATCGGCGTCAACGACTACCTCGGCAAGCCGTATCAGGAATCGATGCTGCTCGACAGCATCGCTCGCTGGAGCAAAACCCATGCATGAGCACCGCTCCAGCAACCTCACCGGTTTGCTGCTGCCCCTGGCCGACCGCAACCTGGTTCTGCCCAACGTTGCCGTCGCTGAACTCATCGATTACCAGCCCGGCGCCTTCGACCTCGACACCCCTCCGTGGTACCTGGGGCGGGTGACGTGGCGGGAACGGCAGATTCCGTTACTCAGTTTCGAGTCAGCGTGTGGCAACAAAGTGGTGATCGGCGAGCGAGCGCGGATCGTCATCCTCAACGCCCTCGGCGGGCGGCCTGAGCTGAAGTTCATTGCTCTTCTGGTGCAGGGAATTCCGCGCTCTTACAAACTCGACAGCCAGTTGAGCTATGTGGATGTGCCGTTGTGTTCGCTGGAAAAGGCGGCGGTGCAGGTGGCCGAGCAAGTGGCCAAGGTGCCTGATTTATTGGCGCTGGAGGAGCTGCTTGTTACAGCAGGGTTAGCCCACTGATCGTTCCCACGCGCAGCAAAGGAATGCCTCAACGGACGCTCCGCGTTCGGCTGTTGAAGGGACGCAGAGCGTCCCGGGCTGCATACCCACGCAGAGCGTGGGAACGATCGTTTGTGCGCTAAACCCCGGCCCGAGCCTTCATCTGCAACGACTCATGATGATCCAGCACCCGCTCCACCAACAACTGCACGCCATCTGCCAAACGGCTGAGCGCCAAGGCTACAGAGCGGCGTGAGCCTTCCACATCGTCCGCCAGATCGGCCGCGATGGCGCTGATGGACAGCAGGTCTTCGGAGGCATTGGCCAGAAGGGCTTCGGTGTCGATATCGGGGGAGACGCTGAAGAGGCGGGATTTACGGCGTTTGGCCGGTTTTTCGTGGGGTGACGGGAAGTAATGGGAGAAGGCGCGGTCGGCGGCTTCCTTGAGTTTCTCGGCTTCGAGGGCGGCTTGGGAATCGACGCCGGTTTCCGGTGGGTTGGGAGTAGCTTTGAACATAGTGAAGCTCCATTTAATGAGTTTCAGCTGCTCCCTCGGGTTCCAATCGAAGGGGTGGCAGCTGTACGCAGGTTGGAACCCGGGGTAAACGGACAAAACCCGGCAGACACTAAGGTCTCCCGCGCACAGCCGCCATAACGGAGTGCACACATTAGAGGTGCGCAAGCATACGTTATGAAAGGCTCTTTTTCGCCGTCTACACCTCGGGGTTCCAAACCCGGTCGCTGAGGTTGGCAGCGACACACAAACGATAAAGATCAGCGCAAAAGCGCACCAGTCAGCGGGTTCCGGCATTGCTGTAGGCAGCGACGCAAGGTTGTGTAGCCTCTCACCGTTACTGCGGACAAACTTTTAAACACAAAACCCCAGGCTGTCGGAGTGCGAAGGGCGCGGACCTGATCGTTCCCACGCTCTGCGTGGGAATGCAGCCCGGGACGCTCCGCGTCCCATTCGAGAGCTGGAACGCGGAGCGTCCCTTGAGGCATTCCCACGCGGAGCGTGGGAACGATCGGGGCGGTGTTCGATCATTACGGTCAGCGTAACGATCCAACACTCTGCTTGATTGATACCCCCCACCCAACGCCCCTAAGGTGACTCCCACGACAGCGAACCCGTGGAGTGGTCATGACAACAACAATATCCCCCGACTCGCGATGGACGCGGCGGCGCAGCGAAAAGCAGCGGCGTCTCGAATTGGTGAAGGGGCTTGCCGACGGTGTGGTGTTGCCCACCGACAAGATCGTGGCGGCGTTGGAGGCGTTGATTCTGCCCGGCGACCGTGTGGTGCTGGAGGGTAATAACCAGAAGCAGGCGGATTTCCTGTCTCGCTCCCTGGCCAAGGCCGATCCGGGCAAGCTGCATGACCTGCACATGATCATGCCCAGTGTCGGGCGTTCCGAGCACCTGGACCTGTTCGAACGCGGCATCGCGCGCAAGCTCGATTTCTCGTTCGCCGGCACCCAGAGCCTGCGCATCAGCCAGTTGCTCGAAGACGGTTTGCTGGAAATCGGCGCGATCCACACCTACATCGAACTCTATGCGCGACTGGTGGTGGACCTGATCCCCAACGTCGTGCTCTCGGCCGGTTTCATGGCCGACCGCGCGGGCAACATCTACACCGGCCCAAGTACCGAAGACACCCCCGCGTTGATCGAACCGGCGGCCTTCAGTGACGGCATCGTCATCGTTCAGGTCAATCAATTGGTGGATGATGTCAGCGACCTGCCTCGCGTGGATATCCCCGCGTCCTGGGTCGACTTCGTGGTGGTGGCGGACAAGCCGTTCTACATCGAGCCGTTGTTCACCCGCGACCCACGCCACATCAAGCCTGTGCATGTGTTGATGGCGATGATGGCGATCCGCGGGATCTACGAAAAACACAACGTTCAGTCGCTGAACCACGGCATCGGCTTCAACACCGCCGCCATCGAATTGATCCTGCCGACTTACGGCGAGTCCCTTGGCCTCAAGGGCAAGATCTGCCGCAACTGGACCCTCAATCCTCACCCGACCCTGATTCCGGCCATCGAAAGTGGCTGGGTCGAAAGCGTGCATTGCTTCGGCACCGAACTGGGCATGGAAAACTACATCGCCGCCCGGCCTGACGTGTTCTTCACCGGTCGCGATGGCTCTCTGCGTTCCAACCGGATGTTCAGTCAGCTCGCCGGGCAATACGCGGTGGACCTGTTCATCGGCGCGACCTTGCAAGTCGATGGCGACGGTCATTCCTCCACCGTGACTCGCGGTCGCCTGGCCGGTTTCGGTGGCGCGCCGAACATGGGCCACGACCCGCGCGGGCGTCGCCACGGCACGCCAGCCTGGCTCGACATGCGCCACACCGACGTGGCCGAGCCGATGCTCGAACGCGGCAAGAAACTGGTGGTGCAGATGGTCGAGACCTTCCAGGAGGGCGGTAAACCGACCTTCGTCGAAACCCTCGACGCGGTGGAGGTGGCGAAGAAAAGCGGCATGCCGCTGGCGCCGATCATGATCTACGGCGACGATGTCACCCACCTGCTGACCGAAGAAGGCATCGCCTACTTGTACAAGGCCCGCTCCCTCGAAGAGCGCCAGGCGATGATCGCTGCTGTCGCCGGGGTGACCGCCATCGGCTTGCGCCACAACCCCAAAGACACCGCGCGCATGCGCCGCGAAGGCCTGATCGCCTTGCCCGAAGACCTCGGCATCCGCCGCACCGACGCCACTCGCGAACTGCTCGCAGCGAAAAGCGTGGCCGATCTGGTGGAGTGGTCCGGTGGCCTCTACAACCCGCCTGCCAAGTTCAGGAGCTGGTAATGCACGCATTCAACCTGCAACCGAGAACGTTAACCCAGCCCTTGTCGATGCCCGAACGGCTGGCGGACCTGGCGGTGGACGCGTTGATCGACGAAGCGGACCTGTCGCCGAAACCGGCGCTGGTGGACCGTCGTGGCAATGGTGCGCATACCGATTTGCACCTCGGGCTGATGCACGCTTCGGCGTTGTCTCTGTGGCCGGCGTTCAAGGCAATGGCGGACGCGGCCATCGAGTTCGGCGAAGTCGGTTTAGCGCTGCGCGAAACCATTGGGCGGATTGGGCGTGAAGGCGAGCAAGCAATGCTCGCCACCACCAATGGCGTGAACACCCATCGTGGGGCGATCTGGGCGTTGGGGCTTTTGGTCACGGCCGTCGCGCTGGAACCTGAGTCCAGTGCCGCAAGCGCCATCACCTTGCGCGCTGCGCGCCTGGCCCTTCTCGACGACCGTTACGCCCCGCGTCCGCTCAGCCACGGTGCGCAAGTCGCACAGCGTTATGGCGCACGCGGTGCCCGTGAAGAGGCACAGCTCGGTTTCCCGGCGGTGATTCAACGCGCACTGCCGCAACTCAAACGCAGCCGCGCTGCAGGCGTTGCCGAACAGAACGCCCGGCTCGATGCTCTGCTGGCGATCATGACGACACTGGCCGACACCTGCGTGCTCTACCGCGCAGGCGAAACCGGCCTGCACACCATGCAATTCGGCGCGCAAGCCGTGCTCGACGCCGGCGGCAGCGCCAGCCTCGCCGGTCGCCGTCGTTTGCATGAGCTGGACCAACAATTAATCGCGTTGAATGCCTCGCCCGGCGGCGCTGCGGACTTGCTCGCAGCCTGTCTGTTCATCGACCGCATCTCCACTTGCGACGGCATCTTCCAGGGAGCTTTTTGATGGAAACCTTATCCTTTGAATTTCCCGCCGGGCAGCCGCCCCGGGGCAGGGCGCTGGTGGGTTGTGTGGGCTCGGGCGATCTGGAAGTGCTGATCGAGCCGGGGCTGGCGGGCAAGCTGACGATCCAGGTGCAGACCTCGGTCAATGGCAGTGAACAACGCTGGCAGCATCTGTTCGCGCGGATGTTCGATGGCCAGACACCGCCCGCGATGGCGATCGATATCCACGATTTCGGCGCCACCCCCGGCGTGGTGCGCTTGCGTCTGGAACAGGGCTTTGAGGAGATCGGCCATGACTGACAGCGCAGCACTTCTCAACAAACATAGCTTCGTCGAACTCGGCGCTCGGCAACGCGCCAAGGCCTTGCTCGACGCCGGCACCTTCCGCGAACTGCTCGATCCGTTTCAGCGCGTTATGTCGCCATGGCTGTCGCGCCAGGGTGTGGTGCCACAAGCCGATGACGGCGTGGTGATCGCGAAGGGCAGCATCGGCGGTTTGCCGGTGGTGATCGCGGCCATCGAAGGCGCGTTTCAGGGGGGCAGCCTGGGTGAAGTCGGCGGGGCGAAGATTGCCGGCGCGCTGGAGCTGGCCGCCGAGGACAACCGTAAAGGCATTGCCACTCGCGCCGTGTTGCTGCTGGAAACCGGTGGCGTACGTTTGCAGGAAGCCAATCTCGGGCTGGCGGCGATTGCCGATATTCATGCGGCGATTGTCGATCTGCGCCAGTACCAACCGGTAATCGGCGTGGTCGCCGGCAGCGTCGGCTGTTTTGGCGGCATGTCGATTGCCGCCGGGTTGTGCAGTTATTTGCTGGTGACTCAGGAAGCGCGCCTTGGCCTCAACGGTCCGCAAGTGATTGAGCAGGAAGCCGGGCTTGAGGAATACGACTCCCGTGATCGCCCGTTCATCTGGAGCCTGACCGGCGGCGAGCAACGCTTCGCCAGTGGCTTGGTGGATCGCTATGTCGCCGACGACGTGGCGCAGATTCAGCAGCAGGTCGGCGAATTGCTCAAGCAAGGTTTGCCGGCGCAAACCCGCAGCCGCCAGGCCGAATGGTTCCTGCAACGGCTGGCCCGTCTGGACGCCGGACCGCAAATCGAGCCGGCGACGGTTCGCGATCTGTATCAAGGAGAGCGCTCATGAGTTCGTATTCCCTGAGAGGCCTGAACTGGTTCAACGCCTTGAGCGCTGGCGCGAAATCGGTCGAGGGTTTGCCGGCTTCGTTGAAAGTCGCTGACGGTGTATTGCTCGATCAGCCCGTGCGGTTTATTGCGGTGGTGGCCGATCCCGACAACCGCTTCGTCCGCGCTCGCAATGGCGAGGTGGGTCTGCTGGAAGGTTGGGGCCTGGCCAAAGCGGTGGAGGAGGTGATCGAAGCCGATCGGGATAAACCGCACAAACGGGCATTGATCGCCATCGTCGATGTGCCGAGCCAGGCTTACGGTCGGCGCGAAGAGGCGCTCGGCATTCATCAGGCGTTGGCCGGTGCAGCGGACAGTTATGCCCGCGCCCGACTGGCCGGCCATGCGGTGATCGGTTTGCTGGTGGGCAAGGCGATGTCCGGGGCGTTTCTGGCTCACGGGTATCAGGCCAACCGGCTGATCGCGTTGCGCGATCCGGGTGTGATGGTGCATGCGATGGGCAAGGCTTCGGCGGCGCGGGTGACGTTGCGCAGTGTCGAAGAGCTTGAAGCCCTGGCCGCCAGCGTGCCGCCGATGGCCTATGACATCGACAGCTTCGCCAGTCTGGGTTTGCTCTGGGAAACCTTGTCGGTGGAGCAGATCGAGCAGCCGACGACGGCGGATCTGGCTCGCGTGACGGAGTGTCTGAACCAGGCGATTGGCGATGTCGCTGCCAGCGGTCGCGATCTGAGCAGCCGCTTGGGCGCGAGTAACCGCGCCGCGTCGAGCAAGGTTCGCCAACTGCTGAGAGCGCAGTGGTGAACATGTATCTGGCCCACGACCTGCTTTGGGGGATGACCCCGGAGCAGTTGCCGGCGGATGCGCCTGGGTGGGTGGTCGAGTCGATCAGCGCGGGTCAGCCGGTGGTGGTTCGGCGTGCGATAACCGCTTCGAATCAGGTCGCAGTCGGGGTGCGTGGACGCTTGCGCGAACAGCGTTATGCAACGTCGATGACCATTGCTGCGATTTCGCATCGGGTACGGCCGGAAGAGCTCTGCCATGTCGAGTCGAGTCGCGACCTGCCGACCCTGCGAGCGCTGGCGCAACTGCGGCCGATGCTCGATGCCTGCGGTTGGGTGTGGGGTGTCAGCGGCAGCGCCGGGTTTGAATTGGCCAGCGGTTTTGTGGCGTTGCATGAGCGTAGCGATCTCGATTTGATTCTGCGTACACCACAGCCGTTTAGCCGCATTCAAGCGCAGGCGTTGAAGACGCTTCTCGGCACCGCTGAGTGTCTGGTGGACATGCAGTTGCAGACGCCTTACGGCGCTGTCGCCCTGCGTGAATGGGCTGGCCCATCGCAACGGGTTCTGCTCAAAAACTCCTGTGAAGCGTGTCTGGTGTCCGATCCGTGGAACCCGCAGGAGCAAGCAGCGTGAGCAGCTTGCTGGTGTTCCCCGGTCAGGGCGCGCAGCAGCCGGGCATGCTCCATCGCTTGCCTCGGGAAACGCTGATCGAGGCGAGCGAGGTGCTTGGCGAAGACGTCTTGCTGCTCGATTCTGCCGAGGCGTTGCAGTCGACAAGGGCGGTTCAGTTGTGCCTGCTGATTGCCGGCGTCGCCGCTTCGCGTCAGTTATCAATGGCGCCAGATTACGTGGCGGGATTGTCCATCGGTGCCTACCCGGCGGCGGTTGTTGCGGATGCCTTGAGCTTCAGCGATGCACTGCATCTGGTCAGCCTGCGCGGTGAGCTGATGCAGCAGGCTTATCCTCAGGGCTATGGCATGACCGCGATCATCGGTCTGGAACTGGCGACGGTGGAAGGGTTGCTGGCGCAGGTTCACAGTGTTGATACACCGGTTTACCTGGCCAACATCAATGCCGATAACCAGGTGGTCATCGCCGGCAGCGATGGTGCGATGAAAGCGGTCGCCGAATTGGCGAAAGGTCGTGGCGCCGGTTTGGCCAAGCGTTTGGCGGTCAGCGTGCCGTCGCATTGTCCGCTGCTGGAAACACCGGCAAATACCTTGGCCGAAGCCTTCATCAAGGTGCAGTTGAAAACGCCGACCCTGGGTTACCTGAGCGGCAGCCGTGCACGGCCCGTCATCAATACCGACGCCTTGCGCGACGACCTGGCGTTCAACATGTGCCGCGTCGTCGATTGGCGCGGCACGGTGCAAAGCGCTTACGAGCGCGGCGTGCGTCTACAGATCGAACTGCCGCCCGGTGCGGTGTTGACCGGGCTGGCGCGCCGGGTGTTCGAGCAGGGCACCGTCATTGCCTGTGACGGTGCGCGGCTCGATACCTTGCAGGCGCTGTTGCGTGAGGAGGGAAGCCGCCAACCCTAGACCGCCGACTCAGGTTGCGAACTACAAAAACAACAATTCCGACGATGCACTTTGAGGACTACAACAATGATTATTTACGGTGTGGCGCTGTTGGCGATTTGTACGCTGGCAGGGGTGATCATGGGTGACATGCTCGGCGTGTTGCTGGGTGTGAAATCCAACGTCGGCGGGGTCGGGATCGCGATGATCCTGCTGATCTGCGCACGGTTGTGGATGCAAAAACGCGGCGGCATGACCAAGGATTGCGAGATGGGTGTCGGCTTCTGGGGCGCCATGTACATTCCGGTGGTGGTCGCCATGGCGGCGCAACAGAACGTGGTCACCGCCCTGCACGGCGGCCCGGTGGCGGTGCTGGCGGCGATCGGTTCGGTGGTGCTCTGCGGCTGCACCATTGCGCTGATCAGCCGGACCCACAAAGGCGAACCCTTGCCCGATGAACCGGCGGACATAACGCCGGTCGGCGCACCGGCAGGAGGTCGCTGATATGTGGGATCTCATCGAGAAAGGTCTGGAACATAACGGTCTGGTCACAGCGTTCGCCTTCGTTGGCGTGATCATGTGGGTGTCGGTGGTGTTGTCCAAGCGTCTGACCTTCGGACGGATTCACGGCTCGGCGATAGCCATCGTCATCGGCCTGGTGCTGGCCTGGGTCGGCGGCACCATGACCGGCGGGCAAAAAGGCCTGGCGGATTTGTCGCTGTTTTCCGGCATCGGTTTGATGGGCGGTGCCATGCTGCGTGACTTCGCCATCGTCGCCACGGCGTTCGAAGTGCAGGCTACCGAAGCGAAAAAGGCTGGGATGATTGGCGTCATCGCGTTGCTGCTGGGCACGATTCTGCCGTTCATTGTCGGGGCGAGCATTGCCTGGGTGTTCGGTTATCGCGATGCGATCAGCATGACCACCATTGGCGCAGGCGCGGTGACGTACATCGTCGGGCCAGTGACCGGTGCCGCGATTGGGGCCACATCCGATGTGATGGCGTTGTCGATTGCCACAGGGTTGATCAAGGCGATTCTGGTGATGGTCGGCACGCCGGTGGCGGCGCGCTGGATGGGTCTGGATAACCCGCGCTCGGCGATGGTGTTTGGCGGGTTGGCCGGGACGGTGAGTGGTGTGACTGCCGGGTTGGCGGCGACGGATCGGCGGCTGGTGCCGTATGGCGCGCTGACGGCGACGTTCCACACCGGGCTGGGGTGCTTGCTTGGGCCTTCGTTGCTGTACTTCGTTGTTCGCGGGATTGTTGGCTGACTGATCGTTCCCACGCGCAGCAAAGGAATGCCTCAATGGACGCTCTGCGTCCGCTTTGGGACGCGGAGCGTCCCGGGCTGCATTCCCACGCAGAGCGTCACTAGTGTCCGGTAAAACCTTTTCAGAGCTGAAGGCTGCCTTGGGCAGCCTTCA
>NZ_JBXANU010000044.1:0-32007 GCF_058802085.1 Pseudomonas sp. GW822-FHT02G04 | reverse complement strand
GAAGGCTGCCCAAGGCAGCCTTCAGCTCTGAAAAGGTTTTACCGGACACTAGTGACGCAGAGCGTGGGAACGATCAGCATCTTTTGCTTTTAATCTTCTTTCTTCATTAGTCCGGCCAGCGCAGCAAACGGGTTATGCGTCGCCTTGGCGATCTTCGGCGTACTCAGCGAGCCTTCGTCGAAATACTGCTGATCGGTATAACGCGAATGCTCGTTGTCATGGCAATACAGGCACAACAGTTCCCAGTTCGAACCGTCCTGCGGATTGTTGTCGTGGTTATGGTCGCGGTGGTGCACGGTCAGTTCGCTCAGGCGTTTACCGGAGAACTCACGGGCGCAGCGGCCGCACACGTGCGGGTACATCTTCAAGGCCTTGTCGCGGTAACCCATTTCCTTGTCGCGCTGGTTATCGGCAAGGATGCGGTCCAGCTTCGACGTGTTGGTTGGGGTGGACGAACTCATGGGTTCACCTTTGTAAAAGACTAATGACGGTTATGTGTTGAAGTTTAGCCTAGCCCTTGAGCTTCTCGGCAATCCAGATGGTGTGGCGGGTGCCTTTGTTGCCGTGGGCGAAGACTTGCACTTCCTCGGCCTTGAAACCGGCCTTTTTCAGCTTGTCGGAAAACTGCCGGTCAGCGCTGGCCGACCACACCGCCAGCACGCCTTTTGGTCGCAGGGCCTTGGCGCAGGCGCTCAGGCCACCGGCGGAGTAGAGCCAGCTGTTGGCTTTCTGGGTCAGGCCTTCGGGGCCGTTGTCGACGTCGAGCATGATTGCGTCGAAACCCTGCGGCTCGGCTTGCAGCACCTTGGCCACGTCTTCCATGCGGATCACCGTACGCGGATCGAGCAGCGGGTTGCCGGCTTTTTCCCCCAACGGCCCACGGTTCCACTCCACCACGCCGGGCACCAGTTCGGCGACCACCACTTCAGCCGTCTTGCCCAAATGCTTGAGCGCCGAGGCGAGGGTGAAGCCCATGCCCAGGCCACCGATCAATACCCGCGAATTCGGCCGGCCGGCGACCTTGCGGCAGGGAATTTCGGCCAGGGCATCTTCGGAGCCGTGCATGCGGGTGTTCATCAACTGCCCGCCATCGCCGCCCTGAATCTTGATGACGAAGTCCTCGCCGTATTCGAACAGGCACAGGGCACCGCCGTTTTCAGGAATGGGGGTGGTGTCGAGCAGAACGAAACGTTTCATGAGGCTCTCTTGGGGAGAAATTGACAGACGGAAGAAGGCAAACGAGCACAGTTGGGAGTAGCCTGCAAATGACCACAAGGCCAACGGAGCCATTGATGAAGCGCACCATTCTAACGGTCATTGCCCTGGCCGCGCTCTCGATAACTGCAGTGCAGGCCCAGCAGCTGCAAACCATCCCCACCAGCCCCACGCCGATACCCGGTTCACCCGGCACCGCCACCCCGACGCCGTACCCGCAGATCACCCCGACCAGCGTGCCCAAGGCCGGTTCCGGCAGTGGCGGGCCACCGTTGTTGCCGCCGATCGAAATGCCCAACCCGCCCAAGGACCAGACCTTGCCGGGCCTTGAGCCGAGCACGACCAAAATCAAAACGCCGGGCGGTTAATGCGAGAGCAGTTGCCCGTCGGCCATGCGCAAGCGTTTGGAGAGGGAGACAGCGAGGGCGCGGATGATCTTGGCGGCGATTTTTGGCGCGTCGTTGAGCATCTTTTCCAGGGAGTCCTTGCCCAGGTTGAGCAGCTGGCAATTGCTCGCGGCCACACAGCTGGCTGATCGCCGTTCGCCGTCGAGCACGGCCATTTCGCCGAACGCCCGCCCGCTGCGCAAGGTGGCCATGGTCACCCGTTGCCCTTCGCTGTTGGTCTTCTGCACCGCGACCTGGCCGGTGTGGATGATGCACATGAAACTGCCGGCATCGCCCTCACGGAAAATCTCTTCGCCTTCGGCGATGGTGCTGATGCTGAAGTAACCCGAAGCCGCCACGAAGTCCGCCGGCAGCAGTTGATCGAACAGGCCACAGTCCATCAGCCAGTCGCGAATTTCTTTGTTCAGTAAGGTCGGTTCTGACATGTCGTCACGGTCTTTTTTTGTGTCTGTTGTGTTCCGGACACCGACCCCTTGTAGGAGCGAGGCTTGCCCGCGAAGGCATTCTCACAGCCAACGTTGATGTTGAATGTTATGGCCTCTTCGCGGGCAAGCCTCGCTCCTACAAGGGGCGGTGTCTGGCGTACTGGTGTTAAGACCGGGACGCCGGGCCAAGTTCCTCAGGCAATGCCTAAAACCTTCAAAACAAATGCGTATTCGAGGGCTACGTCACGTAATCCCTGGTAACGACCGCTCATCCCACCATGCCCGGCGCCCAATTCAGTCTTGAGCAACAGCGGGGTGGTGTCGGTTTTGGTCGCGCGCAATTTCGCCACCCACTTGGCCGCTTCCCAGTACTGCACGCGACTGTCGTTGTAGCCGGCGATCACCAGCGTTGCCGGATAGGCTTGCGCGGTGACGTTTTCATACGGGGCGTAGGCCTTGATCCGATCATAGACGTCTGGCTCTTGCGGGTTGCCCCATTCGTCGTATTCGGTGACGGTCAGCGGCAACTCCGGGTCGAGCATGGTGTTGAGCACGTCGACGAACGGCACTTCGGCAATCGCCACGCCGAACAGCTCCGGCCGCTGATTGAGCACCGCGCCGATCAGCAGGCCACCGGCGCTGCCGCCACTGATTGCCAGCTGCGATGAGGTGGTGAAGCCGTTGGCGATCAGGTGTTCGGCGCAGGCGATGAAGTCGCTGAAGGTGTTGTGCTTGTGTTCCTGCTTGCCGGCGCGATACCAGGCTTCGCCCAATTCACCGCCACCGCGCACATGCGCGATGGCAAACGCCATGCCGCGATCCAGCAGGCTCAGGCGGGCGTGGGAGAACCACGGGTCGAGGCTTTCGCCGTAGGCGCCGTAGCCGTACAGATAAAGCGGCGTCGGCTTACCAAGGAATTCGCGCTTGACCACAAAACTGATCGGCACTTGCGTACCGTCCGGTGCTGTTGCCCAAAGCCGCTGGCTGACGTACGCATCGGCGTCGAACGGGCCGAGCACCGGGGTTTCCTTGAGCACTTTCTGCTCGCCGGTGGCCAGAATCAGTTGGCGGATTTGCGCCGGACGGTTCAAGGCCTCGTAGCGCAGACGGATTCTGTCGCTGATAAATTCCAGGCTGTTCTGCACATGCAGGCTGTAAGCCGCATCCGGTAATTGCACGCGATACGGCACCAAGTCCCGTGGGTAGACTTCGATGATCGGCAGGCCTCCTTCGCGCAGGCTCAGGGTCATGGCCTCGGCGTTCAGGCTCATGCCATCGATCATCACCGTTTCGCTATGGGGAATCAGGTTCTGCCAGTCGGCTTCGGTCGGCGTGACGCCGGTGTCGGCGGCCTGGTACAGGGCGAAGTTGATCCCGTCGCGGTTGGTGCGGATCAACCATGTCCACTCGCCATCGAGCTTGCCGTGGTCAACGTCGTATTCATGTTCTTCGACCCGCGGCGCCAGGCAGGTAAAGGCCTGATGTGGCAGCGAGGCGTCGAGCGCCCAGACTTCGCTGGTGGTCTTGCTGCCCAGTGACAGCAGCAATTGCCGTTCGGAACTTGAGCGGTAGCAATGCAGGAAGAATCGGCCGTCCGGCTCATGGAACACTTCTTCGGCGGCGGTGCCGTCCAGTCGATAGCGGAACAGTTTGTGCGGGCGATGGGTGTCGTCGAGTTCACCGAAGAACAGCGTCAGGCTGTCGTTGGCCCAGGTCATGCTGCCGTCGCAGTCCTGGAACTCCAGTTCGCTGACACGGCCGTCGGACAATTCCTTCACGAACAGCGTGTAAATCTCCTCGCCCGAGGAATCGATGCTGTAGGCCAGGCGCTGGTGGTCCGGGCTGACGCTGAACGCGCCCAGGGAAAAGAAACTGCCCTTGGCCAGCACGTTCGGATCGAGCAACAGGAGTTCCTGGCTTTCGTCGATGTGCAGGCTGCCATCGGTCGGACGCGGGCAGCGGTAGTGGCGGGCATATTCGTCGCCGGCCGTGGTGCGGGTGTAATACAGGTACGGGCCCCAGGGCGAGGGCAGCGACAGATCGGTTTCGAGAATCCGCCCCTTGATCTCTTCGAACAGGGTTTCGCGCAGCCCGGCCTGATCGGCGGTTTGCGCCTCCTGATAGCGGTTTTCAGCTTTCAGGTAATCGAGCACTGCGTCGGTGTCGCGCTCCTGCAGCCAGGCATACGGGTCATCGCCGCCGGCCTTGTGGGCAATCGGGGCGCTAGTGACGTTGGCGGATAAGGGCATGAATGGCTCTCGAACAAAGTACGGAATAGGGGCTTCGCAATCTTTGGAAGCGGGCTTGTGTGGCGAGGGAGCTTGCTCCCGTTGGGCTGCGAAGCGGCCCCAAAAAAGGAACTGCTGCGCAGTTCAACGGGAGCAAGCTCCCTCGCCACAGACAAGCCCCCTCGCCACATCTGCCGCTCCCACATTGGGACAAGCCTGATGTGCGAAAAGTCGTTACTATAAGCGCCTCTGTGCGACACGCGTAGCGTGTCTCCAAGACTTCGAGGTGTAGAGTCATCTTGAAGGGCTTCCGAAAGGAAGCCAAGAGCTTGGGTACCCAATCCCAAGAAACAAAACCCTCCCAGAAGTCCAATGCCTTCAAGGACTTGCCGCAGCGGCGGTGGCAAACTCAAGGTCGATTAGCGCTCGGTGGCTCGACCGCAGTACTGGATTTTCCGGTATTGGAGCGCCTACTACACATCAGCCCTATTCAGGGCTAAACCCATGCGGGAGAGAATCCCCGCTGGGGTTCCCTCCTGCTTTTGAAACAGGAGGTAACAATTCTTTGGGCATGCTGCTTCGGCAGTCCCTGTTCACATCAAACCGGAGACATGAGCGAAAGCTCTGTCTGTCATTGTTCAGCCATTGCCTGTTTGGAGTGGCAGCGGACTCGTTGTGCGACCAACGATAGCCTAGGAAGACATGCGTCACTGGTAACGGTGAGGTGTGAAGCTCTTCTCACAATGTAGTCCCCATCAGGGTGTGCTTTTGCCGCGAGGCAAAGCATAGATGCTCGGAGCAGTGCCGGGTTGAGACGCTAGGCTGGTTGGCATGGGTAACGTAAGTAAACTGCTGATAAACGCCGTGATTATAAACAAGCCAAAACTGCTGTCAGGCTTGAGCCAAAAGGCACGTGGTCGGATACCTCTGTAGAGGCTTGAGGTACGTCGTCATAGGACCATCGGTGAAAAGGCAGGCCCTAAACCAATCGTGTGACAGGCAGGGAACGTGGTAAGCCCGTATGGCTGCCCTTCGGGCAGGTGAACCGTAAGGTGAGCTGTTGGCTGTGCGGGTATGGGATCGCAGAGAAAGCGAAAGCCGGGCTGTAATGGCTCGGATAGGGGTTGGGACATTATCCCACGGGAAACCGGGCAGACTTCTGCGTGGTCTTTCGTCGCATGAACTCTGAGTAAACCTGTCTCAATGAACGTAGAGGCCCAGCTGTAACGGACCTTTTATTAATCTAGCCCTGACGGGAGCGTCCATTCCCGTCAGGGGATGCGTACGTCTTTCGCTTGGGGAAACTTGAGAGGAAGGCAGCATGTTAGAACATAGCCAAATGGCCGTGTCTGCGCCTTCCGGCGCTCCGCAGCACTGGCATGACATCGATTGGTGGCGTGTCCAGCGGAATGTCCGGGCGATGCAGATACGGATTGCGAAGGCTTGTCGGGAAGGCAACTGGCGCAGGATGAAAACCCTGCAGCGGATGCTGACCCGCTCTCGCTCGGCCAGATACTTGGCCGTACGGCGAGTCACTGAAAACCAGGGTAAGCGCACGGCGGGAGTCGACCGCGTGCTCTGGGATACACCCGATGCCAAATGGAAGGCAGCAAATGGGTTGAAGCGCCATGGATATAAGCCGCGGCCTTTACGACGTGTGTTTATTCCGAAGTCAAATGGAAAGGAGCGTCCTCTGGGCATTCCAACCATGACGGACAGGGCTATGCAGGCGCTGTATCTGCTGGCTCTGGCGCCTATTGCAGAAACCACGGGTGATCCAAATAGCTACGGCTTCAGGATCGAACGCTCTACGGCGGATGCGATGGGGCAGCTGTTCGTTTGCCTGTCCAAGAAGGTTTCGGCCCAATGGGTTTTGGAAGCGGACATCAAAGGCTGTTTTGACCATATCAATCATGACTGGCTAATCGCCAACGTCCCAACGGACAAAGTGGTTCTCCGGAAATGGTTGAAAGCTGGTGTGATTCATAAAGGCCAGCTACAGGCAACGGATGCCGGTACGCCACAGGGCGGGATTATCTCGCCCACCTTGGCAAATTTGGTGCTGGATGGGCTGGAGTCACAACTCAAGCTGTACTGGGGGGTGACAAAGGCCAAGAAGCTGAAAATCAATGTGGTGCGTTATGCGGATGACTTTGTGATAACTGGAACCTCGCGAGAGGTGCTGGAAACTGAAGTCAGACCTTGGGTAGAGCAATTCCTCGCGACGCGTGGATTGCAGTTGTCACCCGAGAAAACCCATGTCATCCATATAGAAGAAGGCTTCGACTTCCTTGGTTGGAATTTCCGCAAGTTCGATGGGAAGCTTCTGATCAAACCGAGCAAGAAGAACGTCAAGGCGTTTTACTGCAAAGTGAAGGAGGTCATCAGCACCAACAAGACGGTGACGCAGGACTATCTGATAGGTCTGCTTAATCCGATCTTGAAAGGCTGGGCGTTGTATCACCAGCCAGTAGTCGCCAAGCAGGCGTATAGCCGCATGGATAACCAAATATTCCATGCTTTATGGCGTTGGGCAAAACGGCGGCACCCTAACAAATCGCTGGAGTGGATCAGGAAGAAGTATTTCCTAAGTCACGAAAGTAAAAACTGGGTGTTCTCCACCGTTGTGCTGGAAGAAAGCGGGACAAAACGGACGATCGCGTTGTATTCGCTAGCGGATACGCCGATTGAGAGGCACAAGAAGGTGAGTGGGGAGTACAACCCCTTCGATCCTTCAATGGAAGAAATGGGTGAGACGCTGCGTATGGCGCGGATGCTGAACAAGCTGAAGTACCGCAAGCAGATTTTGAGCCTATTCCAGAGCCAAAAAGGAGTGTGTCTGCTGTGCAAGGAACCGATTAACAAGGAGACGGGATGGCATGACCATCACATCGTTCATCGCTCCCAAGGCGGTGGAGACACCTTGGATAACCGAGTACTATTGCATCCAGTTTGTCACCAACAGCTTCATAGCCGTGGATTGACAGTGAACAAGCCGGCTCCGCGAGGAGCTTACTAAAGACTTGAGCCGTATGCGCTGAAAGGCGCACGTACGGTTCTTAGGGGGAGGCAGGCCAGTAATGGTCTGTCTCCACCCGACTTGCCTGCCTTGCCATGGACACCATGACCGAGAACGACTATCTGATCGCTTGGGGCCTCTACGCCTTTGCCGCTTTTGGCTGCCTGTTGGTGTGGATGCGCATGACCCGCTGGATGTGGCGCTGGCTGCGTGAGCCGCTGCGGCTGCTGATGGCGGTGTTGCTGTTCAGCCCGACCATCATCGACCCGGTGAAGGAAAAGGTCGCCCCGGCCATTGCCATTACTGCACTCGATCTGCTGTTCAAGGTCGGCAACAACGCCTGGCGGGCGATTTCCGACCTGTTCATGTACAGCATGATTGCCTTCGGCCTTTACCTGGTTCTCGTGGCGATACGTTTCCCCATCGAGCGCGCATCCAAGGCTCGCAAGGAGCGGGCGGAGGCTGCCAAGGCTGCGGCGCTGGCCGACGAACCTGAAGGCGATCAACCGTTCGGCGGTGCCGGCGATGATCGTTACGGCCGGCCACCGGTGCCGAGCAACCCGCAGCGACTGCGGGTCGAGCCGCGTCTGTAACTGTGCCCCTGCATTGAATCGAGAGTCCGAGCATGTGTGAGTTATTGGGCATGAGCGCCAATGTCCCGACCGATATCGTGTTCAGCTTCACCGGGCTGATGCAGCGCGGCGGCCGTACCGGGCCACACCGTGACGGTTGGGGCATCGCTTTCTATGAAGGCCGTGGCCTGCGCCTGTTTCAGGACCCGGCGGCGAGCAGCGAGTCGGAAGTGGCGAACCTGGTACAGCGCTATCCGATCAAAAGTGAAGTGGTGATCGGACACATCCGCCAGGCCAATGTCGGCAAGGTCTGCCTGTCCAACACTCACCCGTTCGTGCGCGAGTTGTGGGGACGCAACTGGTGTTTCGCCCACAACGGCCAGTTGGCCGACTTCAACCCGACCGCCAGTTTCTACCGCCCTGTCGGCGATACCGACAGCGAAGCGGCGTTCTGCGATTTGCTCAACCGGGTGCGTACTGCGTTCCCCGAGCCGGTAGCGATTGAAGAACTGCTGCCGGACCTGGTGGCTGCTTGCGCCGAGTACCGCAGCAAAGGCGTGTTCAACTGTTTGCTCAGCGACGGCGACTGGCTGTTCTGCTACTGCTCGACCAAACTGGCGCAAATCACTCGCCGTGCCCCGTTCGGCCCGGCACGCCTGAAGGACGTCGATGTGATCGTCGACTTCCAGGCCGAAACCACGCCCAACGACGTGGTCACGGTGATCGCCACCGAACCCTTGACCGAAAACGAAACCTGGACCCGCTACGAACCGGGCCAATGGAGCCTCTGGCGACGCGGTGAATGCGTCAGCCAGGGCAAGACCGAATAAGGATCTCTCCCCCCATGTTGCTCAGTTATCTACGGCTGGTGTTGTTCGCGGCAGGCCTGTTGATCGGTGTCCAGGTGCCTGGTTTCATCAGTGACTACGCCAAGCGTGTCGAGGCGCATCTGATCGAGGCGCAGACCGGTTTGAGTGGTTTTCAGGGCACTGCCAATCAGTTTTTCAAGGGCGACATGCAAGCGCTCGTGGCCCATTACCGTGCCAGCGAAGACCCGATCTTTCGCAGCGATGCCGACAGCCTGAGCGCCTTGCTCACCCGTCAACTGGCCTTGGACAAGCAATTTCAGGCCATGCAGGGCCCGTGGTACATCCGCTTCCTGCAAGTGGTGCTGGCGGCCGACCCGGACATTCGCAAGGAAACCTGGAACGGCTACAGCTACCAGATCCTGCTGACACCGGAAGCGATGATCTGGGGCATGAGCGGCGCGTTGCTGCTGTCGTTCGGCATTGAATGCCTGTTCCGACTGATCGACTGGGTGGTGCTGGGCGGCAAGCGCCTGCGCCAGAGCCGGCCGATCGAAGAGCGGGATTTGCGCGGGTTGTAACACTGGAGCCGGCTCGCCGGCGATTGCCGCGACACGTTAGGTCTGGCAGATCGCATCGCTGGCAAACCGGCTCCTGTTTTTACCAATCGACCGAGTAGCTCATGCTGAGCGTGCGGCCTTCAGCATTGGCGTACGGCGCTCTGGCGTTGGCTTGGGTAAACAGGTTCTGGTAGGTGCGGTTGGTCAGGTTGTACACGCCGCCCTCAAGACGACCGACCGGCAGTTGCACGGAGCCGAGCAGGTCCACCAGCGTATAGCCTTCGATGTCGCGTCCATTGTTGTCCTTGGCGGCGGCATCGTAATTGGCCAAACGCATGCCTTGCAGGCGCAGGGTGTAGTCGTCTTCGGTGTAGCCGACGAACAGTGTGGTCTTGGCGGGTGAGATGCGCGTGGCCGGCAGATCGATCCATTTGCCGTTCTGCTCGGTCTCGCCTTTGGCCCAGGCATAAGTGCCACCCACCGACCAGTGATCGGTCGCGCGGTAGGTCAGGCTGTTTTCGATGCCGCGAACTCGCTCTTTCTGGTTGATCAGGCGCAATACGCGATCATTGGCATCGTAGAACTGGGTCACGTCCGAGGTGTTTTCGTACACGGTGACGTCGGCCTGCCACTGGTCCCAGTTACCACGCCAGCCCAACTCGTAACTGTCGACCTTGATGGCTTGGGCGTTGAGGCTCTGAATGTCGAAGGTGCTGCTGACATCACGCATGAAGCGCTGAATATCCGGCAGCGAAAACCCCTGACTGTAATTGGCGAAGACGTCCTGGTTTTCACTCAGGTGGTAGACCGCCCCCAGGTTGTACAGCGTGGCATCGTATTTGAGAGTGTCACCGGGCAGCGTTGCGCGTATGCCGGTCTGGACGATCTGACCATAAGCGATGCTGTCGGAGACGTCGCTTTCGATCCATTCGCGGCGCACACCGCCACGCAAGGTCCAGTCACCGATGTCCCAGGACATCTGCCCGAACAGCGATTTGGTGGTGGTTTCGATGTCCGGGCCCAGCTCGTAGGTGGTGCCGGTCTTGGAATAGGTCAATCCCTTTAGCGTGTATTGATCACCTCGTTGACGGGAGCGCTCATTATCATAGTCAGCCCCCCAGACCAGATTACCCGTGGCGCTCCCGATCGACGGTAGCGGCGTGTCGATGGCCGCGCGCAGGCCGTAGACGTCCTGCACACTGTTGTTGTCGGAGATCCCGGCCTTGCCCCGCGACAGGTCCGGAAAGAACAGTGCATCGGCGCGGCGCCAGTAGCTTTCCAGTTGCAGGCCCTGACCGTAGAAGTCCTTGTCGGTATAGTTGAGGTTGACCGCCTGGTTATGGGTATAGGGTTGGTCGTCGAGTTTCAGCCCTTTGACCGCCACGGCTTGCTGCAGGTTTTTCGGATCTTTGGTGTAGCCAGTGTCCTGCTGGTCCTTGTAGTCCTGCAGCGACAGGCTGAGTTTTTTGTCGGCATCCAGTTCATAACCGAAACGACCTTGCAGGTCATAGGTTTCGGTATCCATGTTGCTGCCCTGGGAGGTGTCTTGAGGGATGCGGTTACCGTTGCCATCGTACTGATCGTTGCGCTGGGTCAGGTCGGCAGACACATACCAGTCCAACGCATCCTTGCGCCCGGTGGCACTCTGGAAAGCTTCGTAGGCGAAGCCTTTTCTGTTGAGGTTGTTGCCGCTGGTCAGGCCCAGTTTGCTGCTGAAGGCAATGTCCTGGCCCTGATTGCGCTTGGTGATGATGTTGATGATGCCGCCTGAAGCACCGGCGCCGTAAATGCTGCTGGCGCCGGAGATCACTTCGATGCGTTCGATGCTGGCCGGGGCAATGCTGTTGAGCTGGCGGAAGTTGTCGCGCGTGGCGTTCTGCGATACGCCGTCGATCAACACCAGCATGTTGCGCCCGCGCAAGGTCTGACCGAAGTTGCTCATCCCGCCGCTGGATGGCGCAATACCCGGGACCAATTGCCCGAGGATGTCGGAGACCCGGCGACCCGCGCCGCTCTGCTCACGGACTTGCTGCTCGTCGATCACCTGGACCGAGCCCGGAATCGAAGCAATGCTCGCTTCGCTGCGAGTAGCGGAGACGACGGTGGCTTGCATGTTCAAGGTGCCGGGCTGCTGCTCGGTTTCCTCGGCCCAGGCCTGAGCGCTGAAGGTACCGAGTAGCGGGATCAGCAGGGATAGTTTGGTTCGGGTCATGACGTGGTCTTTTTTAGTTGTGATAAGTGTGGGGCGATAAGGTCGAGCGGTCAGGCGTGGTGTTGAGCGACCGCACCCAGCGGATTCCGATGGCGGCTATGGCGTAGGTCAGCGCCACCAGCCAGAAACTGTGGGCCAGGCCGACCAGGCCCATGCCGATCCCGCCAAGGACGACACCGAGCAGGGCACCAGCCTTTGCCGCGCTGTTGCCGAGGCCGAGCGCGAAGCCCTGCTGGGTAGTGGAAATGGTGTTGGCGATCAGGGCATAGGCGACGGGCAGCAGGGCGCCTTGCCAGATGCCCCAGACGAGTCGGCTGACGAGAAACCCCAGCCATTCGTTGGCCAATGCCGTGGCCGCCAGCGTCAGGGCACATAACCAGGCCACGCCTTCGATGACGCGCAAGGTGTAGGTCGACTGCCAGCGGTCGAACAGGCGTCCCCACAGCGGTGCGGAAATGGCTAGGGTCGCGGCGCTCGCCGCGTAGGTGGCACCGATCAGCCAGCTTGGGGCATGCAGAATGTTCGCGACGTACAGGGCGTAGAACGACTGCGGCATCATCTTCGCTGCCTGAATCAACACGATCACCAACAGGATTCCACTGAGCCAGCCCTTGGGCAGGGCAACCGGCTCAACAGGTTTTTTCTTCGCGGTTCGCGCCTTGTCGGCCGGCAGGAAAAAACTTCCCAGTGCGCACAATAGGCAAATCGCCGTCGCGCCATAACACAGCAAGGCAAACCCCGAGACGTCCATCAGCCAGCCACCCAGCACCGGGCCGATCAACGAGCCGACGGCAGTTGCCGATTGCAGGCGAGCCAGGGTGTGACCCCGTCTGGCGCTGTCGCAACAGGCCAGGGCATAGGCTTGCGCGGCAGCGAGAAAACCGGCCAATGCGCCTTGCATCACGCGAATACCCACCAGCAGCCACGGGTCGAGGGTGATGGCCGCCAACCCTTGGCACAGCGCGAGGGCCAGCAACGCCCGAACAATCATCGGTTTGTGTCCGGTGCGATCCCCCAACCGGCCCCACATGGGGGTCAGCAGCATGGCCGCCAGCATCGGGCCGGCATAGACCATCGCCGATAACAGCGCGGTGTAGCCGGCGCCTTCGGGCCCGAGCAGATGCTGGATCTGCAAGGGCCAGAACGGGCCGCTCATTTCCATTGCGCCCATGGAGACAAACTGGATGACGATCAGCAGTCGCAGGGCGCGACCGTCAGCGAGCATGGGTGTTGGATCGCAGCGGGTTACTCAGGCGTCCAACGATGTCGGCATGACTGTCGAGCAAGCGCATGCGCATGAACGATTTGGCGGGCCAATCCTGTTCCAGCAAGGCCTGGCGCTCGCTTTCCCAGCGTGCCGGTTCAACGCGCTCGCGCAAGCTCTCGAAGCACTGTGCAACGCGCGCTGCCAATCGCTCCCAAAGGATATTTTCCGGCACATTCCAGTGGCGGGCACAAAGCAAGGTCAGCTCACCGAGGTGGCACATGAAGGTGGTGTGCAGGAGTTTGTCGCGGACAAAGCCTGCGTCGTCATACAGGGTCATTTTCGGATCGTGCAACTGGATATCCAGGCCCTTGGCGTGCAGGGTTTTGCGATCGATACGCACGTCGCCGAAATCACGCAACAGCAGCCGATTCAACTGCCCGTCAGCGCCCATCACCATGAAGCTGTTTTGCTGATGCGCTTCGAACGCCACGCCGTACATCAGATAGATGCCCAACAGACTCGGTACGGCAATCGACAGGTAATCATCGAAGAACGTCAGCATGGCCTCGCTGTCGTCCCGGCCTTGAGCCAGTCTGACCCAATCACGCAGCAACGGTTGTTCGAACTCGTTGACGGCGAACAGGCTGCCGACCGGCACCGCCAACTCGCCTTCTTGCAGCAGGGTCAGCGGGTTGTCGCGATACAGCACGCCAGCATGCCGGGAGCGCTCGTCATCGGCCGGTAGTGGTGCGTAATGCACGCCGATGCGCTCTGGAACGATGTTCAGCAGACGCTGAATCTGTGGTTCCTGATCGAGGATATTCAATATCAGTTGGCTGATGCGCGGACCCATTCGGGCCGAGCGCGGCGACACGGTGCGCTGCACGCTGGTCAGGCGCAAAGCCACTGGCAGTTTGACCATCGGTGCCGTACGACTGGCCTGCGGCAGGACCGTGCGGAAGGACATGGTCGGGTGGCCGGTAAAAGCAACGATGTCAGTGACGATCAGCAGGTTGTCGGCGATCTCGTTGGCGAACGAATGTGGCAGCTCTTCGTTGGCTTGCCATGGATGCGACGGAAGCGGGAGGTAGTCCGTTGCGTCCAGACCCAACTGCTGCAAATGGCATTGCAGTTGATCGGCGGCCTGTGGGAAGTGACCTTGCCACCAATCCCAGTAATCAGTGGTGCCAGCCAGCGCTTCGACGTGTGCGTACTGGCGGTGCAGGGCGCACAGGACAATCGGAAAACTCGCTTCGAACTCTGGCGAGAAAGAGATGACCTGAGCGGCGCTCAAGCCCAGTTTGGTCTTGTAGTTCGGGTGCCAGGGATGGCCGAGAGTGCCCCACTGTTCGAGCAGCGACGTCGGGTTCTGGTGGCCGGGGCCGGCTTTGAGCCAGGCGAGCAGATTGTCGTCGTACCCGGTGTCGATCTGCTCTCTCAGGCGCTCGGTCCATCCTTGGTGAAATGCCAGGCACAGAGTGTCGTTGCTGAAACTGTCATCCAGCTCCCGGGCCAGACGTTCCAGTACCTGCGGGGAGGCTGGCGGATTGAGCTGAGTGCTGAGGTGAGCGAGCAGTTCGCTGGGCAACTGGATTTTGTGCGGCAGTTTGTCGGGGGTGTGCAGAACGATGCTGCCGCGTACGTCCCAGCTGTTCATTCTGCCGCTGGACAAGTGCTCGAAGCAAAGATGCGCGCCATCGCCAAGTGGCAGCCAGCAACGGCTGGTGTCGTCGTATTCGCAGGTGTCGGGGTCGATCAGATCTTCACGAAACAGCGCCTGGATCAGGCGCTGGAAACAGCGCTGGGCGGCGGGCTCCAGTGCATTGCTCAAATGATCGAGAGTGATGCGGTGGGACTGGAAGGCCTGAGTGCCGAGAGCTTCGCTCCAGTGAGCGAGCAATTGCTGCTGTTTTTGCGTGTAGCCGCGCATCAGGTCCGACTCCTTCTGGACAATTGATTAGCTGAAAGCGCGCTGAGAATACCGTTTTGAATAAATAATGCAAATGATAGTGGTTCATATTTACATTATGGGAAATGTCTTTCAGATTCTGGCCTGTGGTTGGCTCAAGACGATGTAGTGCTCACCCATTTTCTGCGCATAGCACTCCACGACTTGCTGACACAACGTCACGATTTCTTCGACCCACTCCACGCCAACCCGCCACGACACCACCACCTGCAAATTCGGCGGCCGTTGATCGATGGCCAACAAGGTCAACTCTCCTCGCGCCAGTTCCTCAGCCACCAGCACCGGTGGCAGGGCGCCTATACCGAAGCCGTCCCGCAGTAAACGGGTAATCGCCGACACTGAGTTCACGCAGTTCAATCGTGGCGCCATGACCCCGTTGGCTTGCATCAGGCTCACGATGTCCTGGTGCGGACGGGAGTTTTTCGAATAGGTAATGATCCGCTCCCGCGCCAGGTCGGCGACACCTGAATACTCACGGTTGTAGATGGAATTGCTGGCCACGATCCAGCCCATCGGATGACTGGCCAGCTCCAGGCTGCGCACGCTTTCCTGGCGCAACAGGTCGGTTTGCAGGATCAGATCGAGAAAGCCTTTTTGCAGCTGATCGCAGAGGTTGAGCGCGGTATCGGCCACCAGCTCGATTTCCACCAGCGGATAGTGATCCATCATCTGCGCCACCAAGGGGCTGAGCCAGGTGTGGATCACCGTGTCCATGACACCGATCCGCACCCGTCCGGCCTTGCTCGAACGTGTCTCGATCGACAGCTTGAGCGCCTGCATCGTGTCCATCATCTGCTCGGCATATTCGAGCACTTTCAAGCCTTCGGGAGTCAGGCTCACACCACGAGAGTCGCGCAGAAACAGCTTCACCCCGAGCTCGCTTTCGAGCACGGCGATGCGGCTGGAAATCGACGCCTGGGTGGTGAAGAGCTTGTCTGCCGTCAGGCGAAAACTCTTGAGTCGGGCGACCCAGACAAACGTCTCGAGAAACTTCAGGTTCATGGGGTCAGCTCGTGGATAAAGTTTTTCTTATGTCTAGGGCGGGTTTTTATTAGTTGGACGCAGCAGGACCAACCGCCCAAAAATCAGGCCATCCGGTTCCCACGATAGGCGTCGTCGGGGCTCAGAACAATACCAATAAAATATGCACGGAGATTTTGCCATGAGTGCGCCCGACACCCTCGATATCCCCAAAACCACGGCTCGCCCGGGACCTTTTGACTGGTACCGCAACATCAACAAGCAGGAGCGTCGCACGTTCTGGAGCTGCAAGATCGGCTATGGCCTGGACGGCATGGACACCCAGATGCTCAGCTTCGTGGTACCGACCCTGATTGCCATGTGGGGCATCACCACCGGCCAGGCCGGGCTGATCCACACCAGCACCCTGATCGCCTCGGCCATCGGTGGTTGGGTGGCGGGGATTCTCTCCGACCGCATCGGTCGGGTGCGCACTCTGCAACTGACGGTGCTGTGGTTTGCGTTCTTCACTTTCCTCTGCGGCTTCGCGCAGAACTACGAGCAACTGCTGATTGCGCGCACCTTGATGGGCTTTGGTTTTGGCGGTGAGTGGACGGCCGGCGCGGTGCTGATCGGTGAGGTGATCCGCGCCAAGGACCGTGGCAAAGCCGTCGGCATGGTGCAATCGGGTTGGGCATTGGGTTGGGGGCTGACAGCGATTCTGTATGCGCTGCTGTTCTCGGTGTTGCCGCCGGAAGACGCCTGGCGTGCGCTGTTTATCCTCGGCATCGTGCCGGCGATTTTCGTGATCTTCGTCCGTCGCCTGGTCAAGGATCCGGAGATTTACCGCGAAGCCAAAGCCAGGCAAGAGCCAAGCAACCCGGCTAAGTTCTACGAGATTTTCGCCCCCGGCATCCTCTTCACCACGATTCGTGCTTCCGTGCTGACCACGGGCGCGCTCGGCGGTTACTACGCGATCACTTCCTGGCTGCCGACGTTTCTGAAAAACGAGCGGGGCTTGAGCGTACTCGGCACGGGCGGTTATCTGGCGATGGTGATTATCGGGTCCTACGTCGGTTATGTGATCAGCGCGTATCTGACTGACATCCTCGGTCGTAAAAAGAACTTCATTCTGTTCGCGGTCGGCTCGTTCACCATTGTTCTGCTGTACACCCAATTGCCGGTCAGCAACGGCGTGATGCTCTGGCTGGGCTTCCCCTTGGGCTTCTTCGCTTCGGGGATTTTCAGTGGCATGGGTTCGTTTCTGACCGAGTTGTTTCCGACGCGCATTCGCGGCTCGGGCCAGGGTTTTTGCTACAACATCGGTCGGGCGTTGGCGGCGTTGTTTCCGCTGCTGATCGGCTTACTCAGTCAGAAGGTGCCATTGAGCGTGGGAATCGGGGCTTTCGCGGCGGTGTCCTACGGGGTGGTGATCCTGGCGGCGCTCAGCTTGCCGGAAACCCGTGGTAAACAACTCGATGCCGAATAACCGAATGTCCGGTAACTGATAATCTGAGGGGCAAATGCCCTTCAGCTAAAAAGACAAAAGCCTACAGGAGTGTTCACCGTGAACCGCCTGCTATTGAACTGCGACATCGGCGAGAGTTTCGGCAACTGGACCATGGGTCTGGACGCCGAGGTCATGCCCTTCATCGACTGCGCCAACATCGCCTGCGGCTTCCATGCCGGCGACCCGAGCATCATGCGCAAGACCGTCAGCCTGGCCCTGAGCAACGGCGTGCAGATCGGCGCGCACCCGGCCTATCAGGATCTGGTCGGTTTCGGCCGCCGCTCCATGGCCTATACCGCCCAGGAGCTGCAAGACCTGTTGCACTACCAGATTGGTGCCCTTGACGGCATTTGCCGGGCCCAGGGCGGGCGGGTGAGTTACGTCAAACCCCACGGCGCGATGTACAACGACATGATGGCCAACCCGGCGCAATTGCGCGCGGTGATCCAGGCCGTGGCGGCCTATGACCGGACACTGCCGCTGATGCTGATGGCCACTCGCGACAACAGCGCTGCCCAGCAGTTGGGCGACGAATACGGCGTGACCTTGTGGTTTGAAGCCTTCGCCGATCGCGCTTACGACAGCGCCGGCAGGCTGGTCTCGCGGCAACTGCCGGGGGCGGTGCATCACGATCCCGAGAAAATCATTGAGCAGGCGCTGATCATTGCCCGTGGTGACAACCTCACGGCCAGCGATGGCAGCGCTTTGCACTTGCAGGCCAATACCTTGTGCGTACACGGTGACAACGCCAGTTCGGTGGCCGCCGTGCGGCGCATTCGTGAGGCCTTGAATCAGCAGAGCGCATCATGAAGCCACGGGTGGAAGTGGTGGCGCTCGATTGCCTGATGGTGCGCCTGTTCGATGAAATTGCCGAGGCCAACATGCCGTGGATGCTGGCTGCCAGTGAGCGTTTGCGAGAAGCATTCGCCAGCCATTTGATCGATCTGGTGCCGTCCTACACGACGCTGATGGTGCATTACGATCTGATGGCATTGAACCCGGCCCAGGCCCGGGAGTTGATCGCGCAAGCCCTGATCGATCTGACGCCCAACGCTCGGGCCAAGGGTAAATGCCATGTGCTGCCTGTGTGGTACGACCCGAGTGTCGGCCCGGAACTTGGCTTGTTATCTCAACGCAGCGGATTAACGGTGCAAGAGGTGATCCGCCGCCATAGCGAACACGAGTATCAGGTGTTCGCACTGGGCTTCGCGCCGGGGTTCGCGTTCATGGGGTTGGTGGAGGAAGTGTTGGCCGCACCGCGTCTGAGTACTCCGCGCAAAAAAGTCGCCGCCGGCAGTGTCGGCATTGCCGAGCGTCAGACGGCGGCTTATCCGGTAGTGTCCCCCGGCGGCTGGAACCTGATCGGCCGCACCCCGGCCAAACTGTTCGACCGCGAGCGCGACGGCTACAGCTTGATGCAACCGGGCGACACGGTGCGCTTCGAGGCGGTCAGCCATGCCGAGTTCATCAACCTGGGCGGTGACGACACGCCGTTGGAGACCCTGGCATGAGCCGACTGACGATTGAAGCAAGTACACCGCTGTGCCTGTTGCAGGACGCCGGGCGATTTGGCGTGCGGCATCTGGGCGTGACCCAGGGCGGCGGGCTGGATTGGCGATCGATGTCGTGGGCCAACTGGTTGCTGGGCAATGGGCTGGATGCGCCGGTGATCGAAATCACCCTGGGCGGGTTCAGCGTGGTGGCCGAGGACGATTGCTTGCTGGCATTGGCTGGCGCCGATCTTGGGGCGCAGATTGACGGTCAGGCCCTGGCGCCGTGGCGCAGTTTCAAACTTGGCAAAGGTCAGCGATTGCAATTCACGCAACCGCTGCTCGGCACTCGCGCGTACCTGTCGGCACCGGGCGGGTTTGATGCGCCCAAGGTATTGGGCAGCACTGCAACCGTCGTTCGTGAAGAACTCGGTGGCCTCGACGGCATGGGCCGGGCGTTGGCCAAAGGTGCTTCGTTGAAGTACTCCGCTGAAGCACCGCTGCTGGTACGGCAGCTACCTCGCGAGCACGTTCCGGATTTCAACCTCGATGCGCCGCTGGATCTGGTGCTTGGTGCGCAAATAGGTGAATTCAGCGGGCAGAGTCTGTTTGACGCGTTCAACAGCGTCTGGACCCTCGACAGCCGCGCCGATCGCATGGGCATTCGTCTGTTGGGAACGGCGTTGCAGTATCAGGGCAAGCCAATGATCTCCGAAGGCATCCCGCTGGGCGCAGTGCAGGTGCCGCCGGATGGGCAGCCGATTGTGCTGCTCAATGACCGGCAGACCATTGGTGGGTATCCACGGTTGGGAGCATTGACACCGTTGGCATTGGCGCGATTGGCGCAGTGTTTGCCGGGGGCGAAGGTGCGGTTGAAACCGGTGGTGCAGGACGTCGCGCATCGCGAACAAGTCGAGTATTTGCGCCGGTTTGTTAACCGTTAAAAGCTTCGCGGGCAAGCCTCGCTCCTACAGGGTCAATGCATGACGCACGAACACCGAAACCTGTAGGAGCGAGGCTTGCCCGCGAAGGCGGCATCACAGACAACAACAATCTTTATTTGGAAAGAAACCGCATCCCTTCCTCCAACCCCCGCAACGTCAGCGGATACATCTGATCGTCAATCAAATCCCGCACGATGTTGGTCGACGAGGTGTAGCCCCAGGTGTCTTTCGGGTACGGGTTGATCCAGATGAGCTTCTTGTACTTTTCCTTGAAGCGCTGCATCCACACGTAACCGGCTTCTTCGTTCCAGTGCTCGACGCTGCCGCCGGCCTGGGTGATTTCATAGGGCGCCATGGCGGCGTCGCCGATGAAGATCACTTTGTAGTCGGCGCCGTACTTGTGCAGCAAGTCCTGGGTGGCGGTGCGCTCGGAAGTGCGGCGCATGTTGTTCTTCCACACGGATTCATAAATGAAGTTGTGGAAGTAGAAGTACTCCAGATGCTTGAACTCGGTCTTGCAGGCCGAGAACAGCTCTTCACAGATCTTCACGTGGGCGTCCATCGAGCCGCCGATGTCGAACAGCAGCAATAGCTTGACGGTGTTGCGCCGCTCCGGCCGCATCTGGATGTTCAGCAACCCGGCATCGCGTGCGGTGTGGTCGATGGTACCGTCGATGTCCAGTTCTTCGGCCGCGCCCTGACGAGCGAATTTACGCAAGCGACGCAGGGCGACCTTGATGTTGCGCGTGCCCAGTTCCACCGAATCGTCGAGGTTCTTGTACTCGCGCTGATCCCAGACCTTGGCCGCCTTGCCCTGACGCTTGCCGGCATCGCCGACCCGAATGCCTTCCGGGTTGAAGCCACCGGAACCGAACGGGCTGGTGCCGCCGGTGCCGATCCATTTGTTGCCGCCGGCATGGCGTTCCTTCTGTTCTTCCAGACGTTTCTTGAACTCTTCGATCAGCTTGTCCAGGCCGCCGAGGGACTGGATCGCGGCTCGCTCTTCGTCGGTCAGGGATCGTTCGAATTCCTTGCGCAGCCAGTCTTCAGGGATCAACGCCTGAAGGTGATCGTCGAGCTTTTCCAGACCCTTGAAGTAGGCACCGAACGCGCGGTCGAACTTGTCGAAATGCCGTTCGTCCTTCACCAGAATCGCCCGCGACAAGTAATAAAACTCGTCCATGTCGGCGAAGGTCACGCGCTGTTTCAGCGCGTTGATCAGGTCCAGCAGCTCACGCACCGAGACCGGCACCTTGGCTGCGCGCATTTCATTGAACAGGTTAAGCAGCATGGCTATCGCCCTCTATCTTGTTAAAAAGAGGGATCAGCGAGTGCCGCGACGGCTCATGAACGCCAGACGCTCAAGCAATTGCACGTCCTGTTCGTTCTTCACCAGGGCACCTGCCAGCGGCGGAATGGCCTTGGTCGGATCGCGTTCGCGCAGCACCGCTTCGCCGATGTTGTCGGCCATCAGCAGCTTCAGCCAGTCCACCAGTTCGGAGGTCGAGGGCTTCTTCTTCAAGCCCGGCACTTTGCGCACGTCGAAGAACACATCCAGCGCTTCGCTGACCAGGTCTTTCTTGATGTCCGGGTAGTGCACGTCGACGATCTTCTGCAGCGTCACGCGATCGGGGAACGCGATGTAATGGAAGAAGCAGCGGCGCAGGAAGGCGTCCGGCAGCTCTTTTTCGTTGTTGGAGGTAATGATGATGATCGGACGCTTCTTGGCCTTGATGGTCTCGTCGATCTCGTAAACGTAGAACTCCATCTTGTCGAGTTCTTGCAGCAAGTCGTTGGGGAACTCGATGTCGGCCTTGTCGATTTCATCGATCAGCAGAATCACCCGCTCTTCGGACTCGAAAGCCTCCCAGAGCTTGCCCTTTTTCAGGTAGTTGCGAACGTCGTGAACCTTGTCCACGCCCAGTTGCGAGTCCCGCAGGCGGCTGACCGCGTCGTACTCGTACAGGCCCTGATGCGCCTTGGTGGTGGACTTGATGTGCCAAGTGATCAACTTGGCGCCGAAGGACTCGGCCAGTTGCTCGGCGAGCATGGTCTTGCCGGTGCCTGGCTCGCCCTTGACCAGCAGTGGCCGCTCCAGGGTGATGGCGGCGTTGACCGCCAGCTTCAGGTCATCGGTGGCGACGTAGGCCTGGGTGCCTTCGAACTTCATCTGCTAATCCTCGAACGGTAACGCCGACCTGAACGAGGCAGGGCGGGGCGCAATAAATTGTCAGGCTCGACTATAACGCGCAGGCCGGTCGACTGTGAACGCAGACGACTTATTCAGTCTCTGAATGGAGCGTCACATCTTGACTCAGTCTCGGCTGCTGGCCAGTATTGAGCTATCGCCATTTTGGCGATAGCTTGCGAGGCATGTCTACTAAATACCGATTTCGCGATACGTACCGGATTCAGTTGCGCGAGAAGGATCATCCGCCGCCCCATGTCCACCTGACCGGTGGCGGGTTGGACGTGATGCTTAGCCTCGAAACTGTCTAAGTGATGAGGGGCAAGGCGCCGCCGCTGATTATCAAGGAAGCGCTGGAGTGGGTCAGAACTCATCAGGTGCAATTGCTGGAGGATTGGAAACGATGTTACCCATGAAACGACCACGGTTGTCGGCCGTGCTGGTGTTGCCGGATTACCGTCTGGCGCTGACGTTTATCGATGGGCAGCAGTTAAACCTCGATTTAAGTCGCGACCTGCGTTCATACCCGGGACTGCAACCATTGCTGGTGGGGCGTGTTTTTGAAGAAGCAGCCTTGGGTGACGATGGCTGGAGCGTGGAGTGGCCCGAGCTGGATATCCAGATTGGCGCGGACACGCTGTACCTGGATGCGCTCGCGCAAAATGCAACGGATGAAAACACCCGTATTTTCATCGATTGGCGTGCTCGCACCGGGTTGCCGCTGAATCAGGCGGCCGAGGCGCTGGGCGTGAGTGCTCGTAGCATCAGCCGTTATAGCAGTGGTCGTGAAGCCGTGCCGCGGTCGTTGGCGCTGGCCTGTCTGGGCTGGGACTTTTTGCAGCAGCAATCGAATCCGGCGCGGGCGGCGGAAGAAACCGGTCGTTACACCGTTACACGAAAATCTTAGCCGGAATCCGGCTTGGATCGTTCGTACTGGGCATTGAATGCTTGAATGAAACCATTATGTAAAATCTGCAAAAAAGCCTCGAACGCGCTGATATCTCGCTGATGCACGTTGCCCCTGAGCTCGACGCGAGTGGCGAACTGGTTTTTCTGCTGGTTCTTCAGCACGTTCTCGGTGCCGCCGACGAGCGCTTCCCAGATGGAACGGAAAATCCCTTTGTCTTTGTTTTCCACGTCCTGTTGCCAATTGAATACATCGACGTCGTGCAACAGCGGTTTGATGTAGCCGGTGAGTTGACCCTTTTTGGTCTCGGCTTCGATGACCAGGTCACCATGGCCGGCATTGAAGTCGAACTTGCCGTAGGCCGCGGCGAAGTCGTTCATGCGTTTGAGTTCGAGGTCCTTGACGCGCAGGCGGAATTGGAAGTTCTGGAAGTCGCTCAATGGATCAAAAGTTGCCGTGGTTTCCAGCGGCGCATCCCCGAGCAACAGGGCCTTGCCGTCGAAACGTGCGTCGCGTTTGCCTTTTTTGTCGACCACGTTGGTCAGGTTGTAAATGGTGGCATTGACCTGGGTGGCATTCATATTGACAGGCGGTTTTGAATTGAAGTTACGAAAGGTGATCCGGCCATCGTTGATCCGCACTTCGTTCAGGGTGATCGGCAGCAATTTCTCCAATTGTGCTCGCCAATCGGTGCCTTCACCGGTCTGGGAGTTTTTCTTGTTGGCGCCACCATCGACGAAGTTCACTTCGGGTTTGTCGAACTCGGCCTCGCCCACCACGGCATGGTCGTACCAGAGCGAATGCCAACTGACGGAGAGGTCGATCAATGGCGCGTTGACGAAAGGCACCGGGACCTTGCCTTCGACCTTGACGATTTTCAGGCCATTGATTTTATAGGCGCCGCGCCACAGGGCCAGGTCCACGTCAGTAATCTGCCCGCGATAGTCGCCCATGGTGGCCAATCGCTCGTTCAGGTAGTCACGCACGATGTAGGGTAGGGCGATGTGCGCGGCAACCAGCAGCATGAGGAGGCCGGCGAGGGTCAACAGGGGCCAACTGTATCGACGCTTCATGGCGGCAAATCTCTGGCGATGTAAAGCGGTTGACTGCTGTGGCAGCCGGACGTTCGACTGACTGGACGACCACGAGTAACAGGCATACCTTGGTGGGCTAATTCAACGCTGTATAAGGACCCAGCCATGAGCCGTATCTATGCTGACAACGCCCACTCCATCGGCAATACGCCGCTGGTGCAGATCAACCGTATCGCCCCGCGCGGTGTCACCATTCTGGCCAAGATCGAAGGGCGCAACCCTGGTTATTCGGTCAAGTGCCGAATCGGCGCGAACATGATCTGGGACGCTGAAAGCAGCGGTAAACTCAAGCCCGGCATGACTATCATCGAACCGACCTCGGGCAATACCGGTATCGGCCTGGCATTCGTTGCCGCCGCCCGTGGTTATCGGTTGATGTTGACCATGCCCGCGTCCATGAGCATCGAACGACGCAAGGTGCTCAAGGCCCTTGGCGCCGAACTGGTATTGACGGAGCCGGCCAAAGGCATGAAAGGCGCGATCGAGAAGGCCGCCGAAATCCTCGCCAGTGACCCATCCACCTACTTCATGCCGGGGCAGTTCGAAAACCCGGCCAACCCGGCCATTCACGAAAAAACCACCGGGCCGGAAATCTGGAACGACACGGACGGTGCAGTCGACGTGCTGGTAGCGGGTGTCGGGACGGGTGGAACCATTACCGGGGTTTCGCGGTATATCAAGAATACCCAGGGCAAACCGATTCTCTCGGTGGCGGTGGAGCCGGTGGTGTCGCCGGTTATCACCCAGGCGATCGCCGGGGAAGAGATCAAACCGAGCCCCCACAAGATCCAGGGCATCGGCGCTGGTTTTGTGCCGAAGAACCTGGACCTGTCGATGGTCGATCGGGTGGAATTGGTCAGCGACGACGAATCCAAGGCGATGGCCCTGCGGCTGATGCAGGAAGAAGGGATTTTGAGTGGTATCTCTTGCGGTGCCGCCATGGCGGTGGCTGTACGCCTGGCCGAAACCCCGGAAATGCAGGGCAAGACCATCGTGGTGATCCTGCCCGACTCCGGCGAACGCTACCTGTCGAGCATGCTGTTCAGCGATTTGTTTACCGAGCAGGAAAATCAGCAATAACGTTTTATGACTGCTTTGTAGTCGAACGGGGGTTGATTCAGGTCAGCCCCCGTTCAGGAACCTTATGTTAAGAAGTGCTTTATTGCACAATCCTTAACACTGAATGTTGAGTTATGCGGGTTTTTCCCGAGGCCGGTAGTGTTTATCATGGCCGACTGCCACGTCGGGTAAATGACGTTGTGCGGAGTTTCCTATTCTCAAGGAGTCGTAGATGAGCTTTTCCTTTGTCGCGAAGGCGTCGGTGTTGCTGCTGTTCCTCGGCAGCACGCTCTATGTGCATTTGCGTGGCAAGGCGCGTTTGCCGGTCTTGCGTCAGTTCGTCAATCACTCGGCCCTGTTCGCGCCCTATAACGCCTTGATGTACCTGTTCTCCGGTGTGCCGTCCAAGCCCTATCTGGACCGCAGCAAGTTTCCGGAGCTCGACGTGCTCAGGGACAACTGGGAAGTTATCCGCGACGAAGCCATGCACCTGTTCGACGAGGGTTACATTCGCGCCGCCGAAAAGAACAACGACGCCGGTTTCGGTTCGTTCTTCAAAAAGGGCTGGAAGCGTTTTTACCTCAAGTGGTACGACAAACCGTTGCCGTCGGCCGAAGCCTTGTGCCCGAAAACCGTGGCCTTGGTCAGCGGCATCCCGAATGTCAAAGGTGCCATGTTTGCGCTGCTGCCCGGTGGCAGTCACCTCAACCCGCATCGTGACCCGTTCGCCGGCTCCCTGCGCTATCACCTGGGGTTGTCGACGCCGAACTCCGATGATTGCCGCATCTTCGTCGACGGTCAGGTCTACGCCTGGCGTGATGGCGAAGACGTGATGTTCGATGAAACCTACGTGCACTGGGTCAAGAACGAAACCGAGCAAACCCGGGTCATCCTGTTCTGCGACATCGAACGCCCCTTGAGCAACCGCCTGATGACCCGCATCAACCGCTGGATCAGCGGCTGGCTGGGGCGTGCTACAGCGCCGCAGAACCTTGACGATGAGCGCGTTGGCGGGATCAACCAGGCCTATGCCTGGAGCAAGAGCTTCAGCGACAAATTCAGCGGTGTGGTCAAGCAGTGGAAGCGCCGCAACCCTAAGGCCTATCGCGTGCTGCGACCGGTGCTGGCGGTGGTGGTGTTGACGTTGTTGGGGTATTGGTTGATTGGTTGAGTAATGCCGATCAGTTAGGCCGTAGTGCAATTTGTAGCAGCTGTCGAGCCCCAGCGAGGCTGGGGCTCGACAGCTGCTACACCCTTTGTCCAAGTCATTGCAATCCATGTCACGCGCTGGTTATAGTCGGCGCTCGGTGGTTTCCTGAGCCACCGTTCCACCCATCAAAAAAGATCAGCCCATGCCAGCTTCCCCTATCAACGCGGTAGTCGATTCAGCGGTCAACGCTGGCGTCGTGCCGTGCGGGAGTCAGCAGCCTGCGCAGATCAGTCATTACCCTCCACCTGTCAGTAGCACGCCGGTGTGCGTCGTCGTATCACCGCCAGGCGTTGGCTTCTCGGGCTGATCAGCTTTTTCCGCTGTTCCCCCTGTGCCCGTCTGAAAAAACGACTGAATTTCAGCTTCGGCTGAGTTGGCTTTTTGCCTGACTACAGGTGGTATTCATGTTTGTCCTTTCGAAAAAGTCCGCGCTTGCGGCGGCGTCTACGTGCCTGTTCGTTCTGCTGTGGAGCAGCGGGGCGATTTTCTCCAAATGGGGGCTGGCCCACGCGTCACCCTTTGCCTTTCTGCTGGTTCGCTTCGCCATCGCCTTGTGCGGGTTGGTGCTGCTGGTGCCGTTGCTCAAGCTGAAACTGCCCAAGGGCGGCAAGCCGATGTTGTATGCGATGGCCACGGGCTTGGTGTTGCTGGGGGCTTATCAGATTTTCTACCTGCTGGCCCTCGACCTGAATGTCACGCCAGGCGTGATGGCAACCATCATGGGCGTTCAACCGATTCTCACCGTGGTGCTGATGGAGCGTCAGCGTTCCTGGAGCCGAATGTTCGGCCTGGCGCTGGGCTTGGCCGGGTTGATCATGGTGGTCTATCAGGGCATCGGGTTGGCCGGCATGTCGTTGGCCGGGATGCTCTGCGGTCTGTTGGCGCTGGCGAGCATGACGTTCGGTTCGATCATGCAGAAACGCATCACCGACAATCCTCTCGGCACATTGCCGGTGCAGTACCTGGCCGGGCTGTTGTTGTGCGGGGTGTTTGTGCCGTTCCAGCCGTTTCACGTCGAACACAGCACAGGGTTCATTGTGCCGGTGTTGTGGATGGGGTTGGTGGTCTCGGTGCTGGCGACGCTGCTGCTGTATCGGCTGATCGCCCGGGGAAATCTGGTGAATGTCACCAGCCTTTTTTACCTGGTGCCAGCGGTGACGGCGGTGATGGATTACCTGATATTCGGCAACCGGCTGGCGGCGTTGAGCTTGCTGGGCATGGGGCTGATCATCGTCGGTCTGGTGTTTGTGTTCCGTAAACAGACTTGATCCTGTGATGAATGCGAGCCGTCGGTCATACCGGCGGCTTCACGCGCTGACCACCTGATTGCGCCCAGCCTGTTTGGCGCTATAACTGGCCTGGTCGGCCCGGCGTAGCAGCTCGTCGGCGGCGATGTCCGTGTTCCAGGTGGCCACACCGAAACTGGCGGTGACGCGCCCGGCGACTGCTATTTCATGGCCAGCGAGGGACTGGCACAACACGTTGGCCAACTGTTCGGCATTCTCTTGTGAGGTGAACGGGCAAAGGATCGCCAGTTCTTCTCCACCGATCCGGCAAAAGACGTCGCTGGCGCGCAAGCGTTGGCGGATCAGTGCGCAGATTTCCTTCAACACCGCGTCACCCACATCATGGCCGAACCGGTCATTGATGGACTTGAAGTGATCGAGGTCGAACATGATCAATGAAAAACCGGCGGCGTAACGTTTGCCGGTGTCTACCAAGTGTTCCAGAGCACTCATGAAATGACGACGGTTGTAGATACCGGTCAACTCGTCGGTAATGGCCTGGGTACGCAGTTTTTCCTCGCGGTCCTTAAGCTCGGTGATGTCACTGAACGAGCCATACCACACGCAGCTCTGGTCCGGCTGGCGCTCGGCGTAGGATTCCCCGCGCAGCCAACGCACGCCCTTGACCGGCAGTATTACGCGAAAATCGCACATCCAGCCTTCGGCGGTTTCCATCGACTTTGCGGTTACTGCCCGGATCATTGGCAGGTCCTCGGGATGCAGTCGCTGGAACAGTGGATTACCGGCGAAATTGACACCAACCACCGCTTCGGCCTTGAGCTCGAAAACGTTTTCGACGTTGCGGCTGCAAAACGAAAAGAAACCGTCGCCAGGCCCCAGTAGGTGGTACTGGTAGAGCACGTTTGGAATGCGTTGGGTCAGTAGTGTCAACAGGGCTTTGCTTTCTTTGATCCTGTTGAGTAGCTCGATGCGTTCACTGATATCGATGATCACGCTGATGTGTTCGACCTGGCCGCTATTGGCGTCGGTGAACCGGGCGTGGCGTAGTTCACCAGTGAACCGGCTGCCGTCCTTGCGCCGATAACTCCATTCCGTGGCTTTACTCGATCCGTTGTCATCGATGCAGAGCTGGCCGATCAGTTGTTTGTCGGTCAGTGACTGGAGCTTCGGGTGAGCAAGACGACGCGCATCGATCTCTTCCTGCACATGGAGCTTCTCGACGTTATTGCGCCCCAGCATTTCTTCACGGCTGAAACCGAACAATACCTGGGCGCCCTCGCTGAACACCTGTATTCGCCCTTGCGGATCGGTGGTGATGACGGCCACTTGGGTCGCGGCATTGATCAGGTTGGTGATGCGCGCGTTCAAGAAGCTGATCTGGTTTTTCTGTGCGATCAGTTCCTCGAATTGGGTCACTGATTGTTTCTGACGAATCCGCGTGGAAACGCAGAGCGCGCCGAGCAACAGGGTTTCGACGATCAGTGCCAGTTCTGCATAACGGTGGATCGAAGTCGGATCGGGCAACCAGAGCAGCAGGAGGACGGTGCTGAGGCTCAAGGTCAGACACACTGACAGTCCGATCAAAAACCGCTTGCCTTTGAGGCGACTGATGGACGGGGTTATCCAGGAATTCATCTACACCTCGGGAGTGATCTGAAACGCAGTGTGCGTGCCTGCCCCGAAAGGTTCAGTGGTGCCAGCGCTGTCGGCGGATTATCTACACAGCGCCTCACTGATAGCTAGATGCCGCCCCCGGTAAACATGACGACCAGCGATTTTATTTTGGCTTGCCGTACCTCCTACCGCGCAGCCACTTCAACCGGCTTCACCACCGCCGGCTTCAACACCAGCCACAACGCCGCTGCAATCAACACTCCGCCATAGAGGTGCGCCATCGACAGCGGCTCATCCAGCAACAGCGCGCCCCACAACACCCCGAACGGTGGAATCATGAAGGTCACGGTCATCGACTTCACCGGGCCGATCGAGCTGAGCAAACGGAAGTAAACGATGTAGGCAAACGCGGTGCAGCCCAAGCCCAATCCCAGCAACGACAGCCAGACACTCCAGCCACCCCAGCTCGCCGGTGGCTGGCTGATCACGCTGTAGCCGAACAGCGGCAGCAAAAACAAGGTGGCGCCGAGCATGCTGCCCAGGGCCGACAGGCGACTGTCGAGGCCGCCGGCCTGATCGAGCCAGCGCCGGGCGAGGAACCCGGCAAAGCCATAGCAGGTGGTGGCCATCAGGCACGCCAGTGCGCCCATCAGCAGTTCCATGTCGAACGCCACCGGACCTGCGCGGGTGAGGATGCCGACGCCGAACAGCCCGAGAAACACCCCGCAGACCTTCGCCCCGGTGAGTTTTTCACTGAAGAACAACCCGCCGATCAACACGCCCATCAGTGGTGTGGTAGCGTTGAAAATCGCTGAGTAACCGGCAGGCAGCACTTGAGCGGCCACGGAATAAAGGGTCGCTGGAATCCCGGAGTTGATCAGCCCGAGCAGCATCACGGTTTTGAGTTTGCCTTTGAAATCCCAACTGATACGCATCAGTCCGACGATCACCAACAGCCCGACAGCGGCAATCGACACACGGAAAAAGGCAGTGGGGATTGTGCCAATCACTGGGGCGATAATGCGCATGAACAAGAAGCTCGCACCCCAGATAGCCGCCAACGACAGCAAACGAAAAATATCGACAGGGCTCACGGTGCACTCCTCTTGATGGGGACGAGAGTGTTGCCGAGTGCCTGATCGATGGCAACCGAAAAACGAGCATTGAATTCGCCGGTTGCGACAGCGCGGGTCTGGCTCGAAAATTAGGCTTTTCCTGCACCCGGTTCACTGGCTAAGCTCAGCCTTCCGGAATATCCGCAGAGGTTCCATCATGCCGCAGCAATGGCCAGCCGCCGACATCGCCCGAATGATCCTCGATGGCTTTGACGATTACCGCGAGCATTTCCGTCAGATCACCGACGGCGCCCGAGGCCGCTTCGAGCAAGCCCAGTGGCAGGCGACACAAGTCGCGTCGGCGGCGCGGATCAACCTCTACGAAGAGAAAGTCGGCGAAACGGTCGGGCACTTGCGTGAATCGTTCGCGACCGAGGTGCTGATAGATGCCAGCTCCTGGCCGCTGGTCAAAAGCGCTTACATCAGCCTGATCGACCTGCGCTTCGACGATGAACTGTCCGAGACCTGGTACAACTCGATTTTCTGCGGGCTGTTCAGCCACGACCTGATCAGCGACGGCTGCATGTTCATTCACACCACTCGGCCGAGCCTGCGCCGCGCCCGGGCGGCGCAAACCCGCACTTACAAGCCCCATGGCCAGTTGTCCGGCATGCTCGCGAGCATCTTTACCGACTTCCGCTTCAGCGAGGACTACGCCGATTTGCCCGGCGACCTGCGCCGCCTCGAAGCGCAATTGCGCGAGAACCTGCCGGACTGGGTCTGCAAGGACCCGGAACTGAGTGTCGAGCTGTTCTCCTCGGTGCTTTACCGCAACAAGGGCGCCTATCTGGTGGGACGCATTTATACCCAGGATGATCAATGGCCGCTGGTGATTCCGCTGTTGCACCGCGAAGGCCGGGGCATCCAGATCGACGCGTTGATCACAGATGAGGCGGAGGTGTCGATCATCTTTTCCTTCACCCGTTCGTACTTCATGGTCGATGTGCCGGTGCCGGCGGAATTCATCGGCTTTCTCAAGCGTATCCTGCCGGGCAAACACATCGCCGAGCTGTACACCTCGATAGGCTTCTACAAGCATGGCAAGTCCGAGTTCTACCGGGCTCTGATCAATCACCTGGCCAACACCGACGATCAGTTCATCATGGCCCCCGGTGTGCGCGGGATGGTCATGAGCGTGTTTACGCTGCCGGGCTTCAACACCGTATTCAAAATCATCAAGGACCGCTTCTCACCGTCGAAAAACGTCGACCGCGCCACGGTGATCGAAAAGTATCGCCTGGTGAAAAGCGTCGACCGGGTCGGGCGCATGGCCGACACCCAGGAGTTCGCCGATTTCCGTTTCCCGTTGAGCAAGTTCGAGCCGGCATGCCTGGAAGAATTGCTTGAAGTGGCGCCGTCCACGGTGTCGGTGGAAGGCGATACGGTGCTGATCCGTCACTGCTGGACCGAGCGCCGGATGACGCCGTTGAACCTCTATCTGGAACACGCCAACGAAGCGCAGGTGCGCGAGGCGCTGGAAGATTATGGCCTGGCGATCAAGCAACTGGCGGCGGCGAATATTTTCCCCGGCGATATGCTGCTGAAAAATTTTGGCGTCACCCGTCACGGTCGCGTGGTGTTTTATGACTACGACGAGATTTGCTTCCTGACCGAAGCCAACTTCCGCCACATCCCGCAACCGCGCACGCCGGAAGACGAAATGGCCTCCGAACCGTGGTACTCGATCGGACCACTGGATGTGTTCCCCGAGGAGTTTCCACCGTTTCTATTTGCCGATTCCGGGCAGCGAAAACTGTTCGATCAGTTGCACGGCGAGCTGTACAACGCCGATTACTGGAAGGGGCTGCAGGAAGCGATTCGGGCGGGGAAGGTGATTGATGTGTTTCCGTATCGGCGCAAGGGCCTGGATAACGAATAGCCCACACCTGACACTGATCGTTCCCACGCTCCGCGTGGGAATGCCTCCCCGGACGCTCCGCGTCCGCTCTTGGGACGCAGAGCGTCCCTTGCTGCATTCCCACGCAGAGCGTCACTAGTGTCCGGTAAAACCTTTTCAGAGCTGAAGGCTGCCTTGGGCAGCCTTCAGCT
>NZ_JBXANU010000043.1:0-33295 GCF_058802085.1 Pseudomonas sp. GW822-FHT02G04 | reverse complement strand
GCAGGCACAGCAAGGGGGAGCAAGCTCCCCCTTTAGTTTTTACCGGACACTAGTGACGCAGAGCGTGGGAACGATCACCACCCGCAATCCCTGCCAAATCTGCGACAATCCGCCTCCTGCGCCACTAGACGACTTTTGCGTACCTGATGACTGACGAATCGCCTTCCATCGACAAACTGCTGAAAAACCTCGATCACGCCATGCTTGCCGACCGCCACCGGCTGCGGCGGCAGTTGCTTGAGCTGCGCAAGAAACCTGACGAGGCCAAACTGGCCCAGTGGGTGACGCGCACGCAGGCGTCCTGTGATCAGGTGTTGGCGCGGCGCGCCAGCCTGCCGGTGATTCGTTACGACGACAGCCTGCCGATCGCCGCCAAGCGCGACGAAATCAAAGCGGCGCTGCTAAAACATCAGGTGCTGATCATTGCCGGCGAAACCGGCTCGGGTAAAACCACCCAGTTGCCGAAGATTTGCCTGGAAATCGGTCGCGGCCAGCACGGCCTGATCGGCCATACCCAGCCGCGCCGAATTGCGGCGCGCAGCGTGGCGAGCCGGGTCGCCGAAGAGCTGGGGACGCCGTTGGGCGCGCTGGTCGGCTATCAGGTGCGGTTCGAGGATCAGAGCGATGCCAACACCCTGATCAAACTGATGACCGACGGCATCCTGCTGGCGGAAACCCAGAACGACCGTTACCTCGAACGCTACGACACGATCATCGTCGACGAAGCCCACGAACGCAGCCTGAACATCGACTTCCTGCTCGGCTACCTGAAAACCCTGCTGCCCCGTCGTCCGGACCTGAAAGTCATCATCACCTCGGCCACCATCGACCTGGAGCGCTTCTCCAAGCACTTCGATGATGCGCCGATTGTCGAAGTCTCCGGCCGCACCTTCCCGGTGGAAACCTGGTATCGCCCGCTGACCCTGGAGCAGGACGAGGAGGGCAACCGTGTCGAGGATGACCTGACCGTGGATCAGGCGATCCTCGCCACCCTCGACGAAATCGCCGCGTTCGAACGCAGTGAGCGCAAGAGCCCCGGCGATGTGCTGGTGTTCCTGCCCGGTGAACGCGAGATTCGCGACGCGGCGGACATGCTGCGCAAGGCCCAGCTCAAACACACCGAAATTCTGCCGTTGTATGCACGGTTGTCGCCGGCCGAACAGCAGCGGATTTTCCAGTCGCACCCAGGGCGCAGGGTCGTACTGGCGACCAACGTTGCGGAAACCTCGTTGACGGTGCCAGGCATTCGTTACGTGATCGACAGCGGCACCGCGCGCATCAGCCGCTACAGCTACCGCGCCAAGGTCCAGCGCCTGCCCATCGAAGCGATTTCCCAGGCCAGTGCCAACCAGCGTAAAGGTCGCTGCGGGCGAGTCGAGCCGGGCATTTGCGTGCGCTTGTACAGCGAAGAAGATTTCATCGGTCGGCCGGAATTCACCGACCCGGAGATCCTGCGGACCAACCTCGCGGCGGTGATTTTGCAGATGCTCCATCTGCGTCTCGGCGAGATCACTGATTTCCCGTTTATCGAACCGCCGGATGGCAAGGCCATCAGCGACGGTTTCAACCTGTTGCAAGAACTCTCGGCGGTGGATCGCAACAGCCAGCTGACCCCGCTCGGTCGGCAACTGGCGCGACTGCCGGTGGACCCGCGCATGGGCCGCATGCTGCTGGAAGCGGCCAAACTCGGCAGCTTGCAGGAAGTGCTGATTGTCGCCAGCGCCATGTCGATCCAGGACCCGCGCGAGCGCCCGCCGGAGCGTCAGCAAGCCGCCGATCAGGCCCACGCCCAGTGGAAAGACGTGGACTCGGACTTCGCCGGGCTGGTCAATCTGTGGCGTGGTTTTGAAGAACAGCGCCAGGCCCTGACGGCCAGTCCGCTGCGTAACTGGTGCCGCAAGAATTTCCTCAATTACCTGCGCCTGCGCGAGTGGCGCGACTCCCATCGCCAGTTGAGCCTGATCTGCCGCGATATGCAGCTGAGCCTCAACAAAGAGCCGGCGGATTACCCGAAACTGCACAAAGCTGTGCTATCGGGTTTGCTCAGCCAGATCGGCCAGAAAACCGAAGACGGCGATTACCTCGGCGCCCGTCAGCGACGTTTCTGGATTCACCCGTCGTCGGGCCTGGGGAAGAAGCGCCCGCAATGGCTGATGACCGCCGAGCTGGTGGAAACCACCAAGCTTTACGCGCGGATGGTCGCCAAGATCGACGCCGACTGGATCGAGCCGCTAGCTGGGCACCTGATCAAGAAAAATCACTTCGAACCCCATTGGGAGAAGAGGCGTGGACAGGTGGTGGCCTTCGAGCAAATCACCCTGTTCGGGCTGATCGTGGTCGGACGCCGGCCGGTGCATTACGGCCCGGTCGACCCGGTGGTGTCCCGCGAATTGTTTATCCGCGAAGCCTTGGTGCGCGGCGAGATTCAATCCAAAGCCAAGTGCCTGACGGCCAACAAGCAACTGCTGGAACAACTCGACGAACTGGAAGCCAAGGCGCGTCGCCGGGACATTCTGGCCGACGAAGAAACCCTGTTCGCCTTCTACGATGCGCGCCTGCCGGCGGAGATCCACCAGACCGCGACCTTCGACAGTTGGTACCGGATCAACAGCCAGAAAGACCCGCAACTGCTGATCATGCGCGAAGAAGACGTGCTGGCCCGCGAAGCCAGTGAAGTCACCGCCGCGCATTACCCGGACACCCTGCACATTGGCGACCTGGAACTGGCGCTGAGTTATCACTTCGAACCCAACCATCCACGTGATGGCGTGACCTTGCGCGTGCCGGCACCGTTGTTGCCGATGCTGCCACCGGAACGTCTGGAATGGCTGGTGCCGGGCGTGATCGAGGCCAAGTGCATTGCGCTGGTGCGCAACCTGCCCAAGGCCCTGCGCAAGAATTTCGTGCCGGTGCCGGATTTCGTCAAAGCCGCGATGCAGCGTATGACCTTTGGCGAGGGCTCGTTGCCCCAGGCGCTGGGCCGCGAGTTGCTGCGCATGACCGGGGCGCGGGTCGGCGATGAGGCGTGGGCCGAAGCGTCGCAGCAGGTCGAAAGCCATTTGCGGATGAACCTGGAAATCGTCGACGGCCAGGGCAAGTTCCTCGGCGAAGGGCGTGATCTGGCGGAGTTGACCGCACGCTTTGCCGAGGCCAGCCAGGCCGCCTTGGCGGTGCCGCAAACCGCGAAAAGTCAGCAACCGGTGGAGGCGAAAGTCTTTGCCGCTGTCGCCGAGAAAACCCAACAGAAGATCGCCGGGCTGTCGATGACGGTGTATCCGGCGCTGGTGGAAGAGGCCGGGACGGTCAAGGAAGGACGTTTCTCGACCCCGGCCGAAGCCGAGTTCCAGCATCGCCGGGCCTTGCAGCGCTTGCTGATGCAGCAACTGGCGGAGCCGGCGAAGTTCTTGCGCGGCAAGTTGCCGGGGCTGACCGAGTTGGGCCTGATGTACCGCGAACTGGGGCGCATCGACAGCCTGGTGGAAGACATTCTGCTGGCCAGTCTCGACAGCTGCATCCTCGACGGTGAAGAGCCGTTGCCACGCGATGGCGCTGGATTGGCATCCCTGGCCGAGCGCAAACGTGGCGGCTGGACCGAGCACGCCGAACGTCTGGCCAGGCTGACTTTGGAGATTCTCAAGCACTGGCACGGCCTGCAGAAACGCTTCAAGGGCAAGATCGATCTGGCGCAAGCCGTGGCCTTGAACGACATCAAGCAGCAGCTCAGCCATCTGGTGTACCCGGGGTTCGTGCGGGAAACGCCGATGCTGTGGCTCAAGGAACTGCCGCGTTATCTCAAGGCCGTCGAGCAGCGTTTCGAGAAACTCGGCGCACAGGTGCAGAAGGACCGGGTCTGGAGCGGAGAATTGTCCGGGCTCTGGACCCAATACCAGACCCGCGCCAACAAACACGCTCAGGAAGGCAAACGCGATCCGCAGCTGGAGCTGTATCGCTGGTGGCTGGAAGAGTACCGGGTTTCGCTGTTCGCGCAGCAATTGGGAACCAAGGTGCCGATCTCCGACAAGCGCTTGAGCAAGCAATGGAGTCAGGTCGAGGCATAAACCCGATCTCCTTGAGCCTCTGCGGTCTACTGTAGGTATTGCATGACATCGTTTGGCAAAAGGGGCCAAAAGCCAGCGTTTATGGCAAACTTCGCGCCTATAAACGCCGGCCCCGCGGTTTTGAGCCTTCCGGGCCTGGGCGGATCGGAATAAAGCGATGCCAGGTTTGCGTCTGGAATCTGGAATAGACCCTTTGTGTGTTGGTACGTCGGTGCCAGCGCTTTCTGCCTGAACGGATTAGAGAAACGACCATGCATAACGTCGTCATCAGCGGCACCGGCCTGTACACCCCGGCCAACAGCATCTCCAACGAAGAGCTGGTGCAGTCTTTCAACGCTTACGTCGCGCAGTTCAACGCCGACAACGCCGAGGCCATTGAGCGCGGCGAAATCCAGGCATTGACCGAATCCAGCGCAGCGTTTATCGAAAAAGCCTCCGGTATCAAAAGCCGCTTTGTCATGGACAAAGAGGGCATCCTCGACCCGCAACGCATGGCGCCACGCTTGCCCGAGCGCTCCAACGACGAGTGGTCGGTGCTGTGCCAGATGGCCATTGGCGCGGCCGAGCAAGCCTTGCAGCGTGCCGGCAAGACCGCCGCTGACATCGACGGTGTAATCGTCGCCTGCTCCAACCTGCAACGCGCCTACCCGGCCATCGCCATCGAAGTTCAGGAAGCGTTGGGTATCCAGGGTTTCGGTTACGACATGAACGTGGCGTGCTCCTCGGCAACCTTCGGCATCCAGGCCGCCGCCAACAGCGTGCAACTGGGCCAGGCCCGGGCGATCCTGATGGTCAACCCGGAAGTCTGCACCGGCCACCTGAACTTCCGCGACCGCGACAGCCACTTCATCTTCGGCGACGCCGCCACTGCGGTGATCATCGAGCGCGCCGACCTGGCGACGTCCAAATACCAGTTCGACGTGGTCAGCACCAAACTGCTGACCAAGTTCTCCAACAACATCCGCAACAACTTCGGCTTCCTCAACCGCGCCGCGGAAGAGGGCATCGGTGCCCCCGACAAGCTGTTCGTCCAGGAAGGCCGCAAGGTGTTCCGCGATGTCTGCCCGATGGTCGCCGAGCTGATCGCCACGCACCTGGAAGAAAACCAGCTCAACGTCAGCGACGTGAAGCGTTTCTGGCTGCACCAGGCCAACCTCAGCATGAACCACCTGATCGTCAAGAAGCTGCTGGGCCGCGAAGCCACCGAAGCAGAAGCCCCGGTGATTCTCGACACCTACGCCAACACCAGCTCTGCCGGTTCGGTGATTTCGTTCCACAAGAATCAGGACGATCTGGTCAGCGGTTCGCTGGCCGTACTGAGCTCGTTCGGCGCTGGTTACTCGATTGGCAGCGTGATTCTGCGCAAGCGTTGATCGAAGGGGTTGTTGTTCTTTCCTCTGGCTTGTGATGACTTTTCCTACATTCGAAATAGTCGGAAGGCTGTAATTTTCGGAAATTCCAGCAGGACGATGCCTACAGGCGAAGTCCTGCTGTTTTCATTTTCGAGGTCAGAACAAGGGGGTTGTTAATGGCGGCTGACGACGCGCAACTGCTTGAGCGCTTGCTGGCAGGTGAACAAAAGGCCTTCAAAGAGTTGGTCAGCACCTATCAGAACGCCATGCGTGCGGTGGCCTACGCTATTGTGGGCAACCGGCATGCCGACGAAATCGTTCAGGATGCCTGGCTATCGGTTGTGCGTAACCTGAACGGGTTCGAGGGGCGTTCGAGTCTCAAGACCTGGCTGCTCACCATCACCGCCAACTCGGCCAAGAGTCGCTACAAGCAAAACCGCCGGGAAGTGTTGCTCGATGACCTGCCGTCGCCTCACGGTACGATCGATGACGATCGTTTCTCATCGAGTGATGGTCATTGGCTGGTGGCGCCGTTCGCCTGGCATCAGGACACGCCAGAGGCCCTGTTGACCGAAAACGAACTGCGCGAATGCCTGGAGCACACGTTGCTCAGCCTGTCAGAACTGCAAAGCAGTGTGTTGCTGTTGCGCGAGCGTCAGGGGCTGGAGTTGGAGGAGATCTGTAATCTTCTGGACATCTCACTCTCCAATGTCCGTGTGCTGCTGCATCGGGCACGGTTGAAGGTCTTTGCGACCGTGGAGCATTTTGAGGAAACCGGCGAATGTTGACCTGCAAGGAACAAGTGGCGCGGTCCAGCGATTATCTCGATGGCCAGTTGAGTTTTCGCGAACGACTGCTGATGCGGCATCACTTGATGTTTTGCCCCAATTGTCGGCGATTCATTCGGCAGATGCGGTTGATGCAGGCGACCTTGCGGGTGATGCCGCAGAAGCCGGTCGAGGATGTGGAGGCGCTGGCCGAGCGGCTGGCGGCGCAGCGGCGTAAAGATCGTTCCTGAAGGAAAGCACAGGCCGGCGCGGGTGAAACGAACGGATGATGGGGATCGTTGCCCCGCGCCAGACTGTTGAACCTCTTCAAACGATACGACCGGATGTAAACCGCATCGTTTGAAGTGTGTAGCTTCGCTGCTTAGAACTTCGCTTCTGCGTCCAGTTGCAGCGTGTTGGTGTTGGCATCGCGCTGGGTACGGCTGGAGAAGTCGGCTTTAGTCAGGAAGTAAGTGGCACCGAGGGCGAAGTTCTTGTCGATGTCATAACCAACTTTGAACTTGTGACCGCGAGAACCGGTAGTGCCATTGGCGAAGTCCGAGTCGGTGAAGGCGCCGACCACGGCGTTACGCTGCACGTCGCGGTAGTTGTAGTCGAGGTTGAGGCCGAAGACTTTCGACTTGGCACCGACCAGCCAGGCCGTGTCCTGATCGGTCACGGCATCGTTGTTCTTCACATATTGGCCGTAGAACGACAGCGGCATCGGCAAGCCGCCGATATCGATCTGGCTGAAACCTTCGTACAGGCGGAACTCATTGTTGGCCGAGTTGCCGTTGACGGCCAGGGCGCACGGCGTGGACGTGCCGGTGCAACGGCTGTCTTCGTCGTTCTGGTAGGCATAGACGCTGCCGCCGACGGTCAGTTTCAGGTTGTCGGTGATGGCGAAACGGCTACCCAACTGGCCGGCGGTCAGACGCAGGTCGTGACGAAATTGCACGCCTTCGCCGTCGACGTTGTCCTTGAGGTTGTAGTTGCCCAGGCTACCGAACAGTTCGGCACTGCTGCCCAGCGGGTATTTGTAGGTCACTGCCAGACCTTCCGGGTTGATGTCACTGTCCCAGATCACATCACCCATGCTGACCCACGGTTGCAGCATCTTGCCGCCGATCACATGCAGGTTTTTGATGGCGTCCGGGTGGTAGTCGATGTAGCCCAGATCCAGCCAGATCTGCTTCTTGTCGAAGTAGTTGTCCATGTCCTGGTTGGTCGAGCGAGCATCGTCACCGCCGCCGGTGGCAATGCGGATGCCGGTGTCCACTTGCGGGTTGATTTCGCTGTAGGCACCCAGACGGGCGCGGATGCGTTGACGATCCTTGTCACGGCCACCGTTGTTGGGTTCGCCGTCGATCTTGACCGTTTCCTGGCGCACGCGAACGTCGCCCTTGAACTGGGTCTTGGCGGCCCAGGCCAGTTTCTGGTCGAAGGCGCTCAGCTCGTTGGCTTTCTTCGAGGCGACCGCTATTTGTTCGTTGGTCTCTTGCTGCGCCTGCTGCGCGATTTGCTGAGCCTTCTGATCCTTGGCCAGTTCGGCTTGCAGTTCAACGTACTGCGCCTGGGAAATAGAACCGTTAGCCTTGAGCATGTCGAGCAGTTTGGCGTCGACTGCAGCACTGGCCGGAACACTCATGGCCAGCAACAGGCCACCGCACAAGGCCGCCGCAGTTTTCGTGGAAGCAAGACGCATAGCAATCTCCGAAGATGAGAGGGATGGCTGAACCATCCTGGACACAACCGACGGTTGAAGGTCGGAAAACAGTGGTCGGGTAGAACCCGACGCTCTAAAAACAGGCGCCAGTATCGCGATGGTTTATGACAGGTCAGTGGCGAAGTGATGGCAGGTCGATGACGATACAAAAGATTCCGAAATGCCCGATTCAGAGCCTTGTATCGGATTGACGCGTGTGGATCGCCCTGCGATCGGCGATACTCGCGGGGCTGTCATGCCAAGATGTGGAGAGGAAAATGCCGCTGCAACGTCTGCACACACTGTCGCAAATCGCACCCCGCACCTGGGATGCCCTGGTGCCGGAGAATCAGCCGTTTCTGCGCCATGCGTTCCTCGGTTCACTGGAAGACAGCGGCAGCCTCGGCCCGCATTCCGGCTGGCAGCCCGAGCATCTGCTGCATGTCGAAGGTGAGCACCTGATCGCCGCGCTGCCCAGCTACCGCAAATGGCATTCCTACGGCGAATACGTGTTCGACCATGCCTGGGCCGATGCCTGTGAGCGTGCGGGCATCGACTACTACCCCAAACTGTTGACGGCGGTGCCGTTCAGTCCGGTCAGCGGGCCGCGATTGCTGGCGGCGACGATTGAGGATGGTTTCGAGCTCTTGCAGAGCCTGCCGGGTTATCTGGAGATAGAAAAACTTTCCAGCGCCCACATCAATTTCACCGATCCGTTCACCGACGCAGCATTGGCCGAACAACCGGGCTGGCTACAGCGCATTGGCTGTCAGTACCACTGGCAGAATCGCGGTTATCGGGACTTTCAGGATTTCCTCGATGCCCTCAGTTCGCGCAAGCGCAAGCAAATGCGCAAGGAGCGTGAGCAAGTGGCGGGGCAGGGCATCGATTTCGAATGGCTGGAAGGTCGGCAGCTGACCCAGGCGCAGTGGGACTTCGTGTACGCCTGCTACGCAAATACCTACGCGGTGCGTCGGCAAACACCTTACCTGACGCGGGAATTTTTCAGTCTGTTGGCCGAACGCATGCCGGAGTCGATTCGCGTGGTGCTGGCCAAACAAGGTTCACGGCCGGTGGCCATGGCCTTCAGCCTGGTTGGCGGCGACAGCTTTTATGGCCGTTACTGGGGCTGCCTGGCGGAGTTCGATCGCCTGCACTTCGAGACCTGTTTCTATCAGGGTATGGATTACGCCATTGCCAACGGCTTTCAGCGTTTCGACGCCGGCGCTCAGGGCGAACACAAACTGATTCGTGGCTTTGAACCGGTGATCACCCATTCCTGGCATTACCTGCGCCATCCGGGCTTGAAGTCGGCGGTGAAAGACTTCCTCGAGCGCGAACGCGTCGGGGTGCTGGGGTATGCAGAAGAGGCGAAGACCGCCTTGCCTTACCGACAAGGCTGATCTTCGCCGTTGATTGCAGGTTCAGTCGCGCAGGTTAACTGTCTTCTTTGCCCAGCCAGCGATACATCACACCACCGATGACCGCCCCCAGAATCGGCGCCAGCCAGAACAGCCACAGTTGTTGAATTGCCCATCCGCCGACAATCAGCGCCGGACCCGTACTGCGGGCCGGGTTGACCGAGGTGTTGGTTACTGGAATCGAGATCAGGTGGATCAGCGTCAGCGCCAGGCCGATGGCGATGGGCGCCAGCCCGGCCGGTGCGCGTTTGTCGGTGGCGCCGAGAATGATCAGGATGAACATGGCGGTCATCACCAGTTCACAGACAAAACCCGCCGCCATCGAGTAGCCGCCTGGCGAGTGTTCGCCGTAGCCATTGGACGCCAGGCCGCTGGCCAGTTCGAAGCCGGGTTTGCCACTGGCGATGAAGTACAGCAGGGCTGCTGCGATGATCCCGCCAATCACCTGGGCGATGATGTAGGCGGGCAGTTCTTTGGCAGGAAAGCGTCCGCCGACGACCAGCCCGACCGAAACCGCTGGGTTGAGATGGCAACCGGAGATGTGGCCGATGGCGAAGGCCATCGTCAGTACCGTCAAACCGAATGCCAGGGACACCCCCAGCAAACCGATCCCCACGTTTGGAAACGCTGCCGCCAGGACCGCACTGCCGCATCCCCCCAATACCAGCCAGAACGTACCTACCAATTCTGTAGCCGAACGTTTGAACAAAGACATAGCGAGTTTCCCTATCGAGATAACACTGTCGTTGTGCATCCAGCAGATGGACTACAGCCATCTCCAGTACCTTGGCTGAGTACAGCAGGGTTTTTACGGAATTCCAGTGACCATAAAAAACCGCCAGAGCCCGTGGTTGGCGGGTTCTGGCGGTTTCTGGTGTTCTTCTGTGTGGCTGATGGCGCTAAGATCGCAGCCTTCGGCAGCTCCTACATTGACCGCGTTCGCCGCAGGCATTGTGGTCGAACATCCGTCCTGTAGGAGCTGCCGAAGGCTGCGATCTTTTGATCTTCGCGGGCTCAATCGATCCCGACAAACCCGCCGGTCTGGTGCTGCCACAACCGCGCATACAAACCGCCATGGGCCAGCAGTTCGGCGTGGCTGCCGGTTTCGGCGATCTTGCCGTTTTCCAGCACCACCAACCGATCCATCCGGGCGATGGTCGAGAGACGGTGAGCGATGGCGATCACGGTTTTGCCCTGCATCAGGGTTTCGAGGCTTTCCTGGATCGCCGCTTCGACTTCCGAGTCCAGCGCCGAGGTGGCTTCGTCCATGATCAGGATCGGCGCGTCCTTGAGCAGCACCCGGGCGATGGCAATCCGCTGACGCTGACCACCAGAGAGTTTCACCCCGCGCTCACCGACATGAGCATCGAAACCGGTGCGGCCTTCGGAGTCCGACAGCAGCGGAATGAACTCGTCGGCACGGGCCTTGTGCGCCGCTTCCCAGAGTTCGGCGTCGGTGGCGTCGGGTTTGCCGTACAGCAAATTGTCGCGGATCGAACGGTGCAGCAGCGAGGTGTCCTGGGTGATCATGCCGATGCGTTCACGCAGGCTTTCCTGGCCGACTTCGGCGATGTTCTGGCCGTCGATGAGGATTCGCCCGCCCTGCACGTCATACAGGCGCAGCAGCAAGTTGACCAACGTCGATTTGCCGGCGCCGGACGGGCCGATCAAGCCGATTTTTTCGCCGGGCTTAATGGTCAGGTTGAGGCCGCCGATGATCCCGCTCTTCTTACCGTAGTGGAAATCGACGTGTTCGAAACGCACCTCGCCACGGGCCACCGCCAAGGGTTTTGCCTGTTCGCGGTCGGTGACGCTGACCGGTTGGGCGATGGTCTGCAAACCGTCCTGGACCATGCCGATGTTTTCGAAGATGCCGTTGACCACCCACATGATCCAGCCGGACATGTTGACGATGCGGATCACCAGCCCGGTGGCCAAGGCAATTGCGCCTACGGTGATCAGCGACTGCGTCCACAGCCACAGGGCCAGCCCGGTGGTGCCGACGATCAGCAGGCCGTTCATGCTGGTGATGACCACGTCCATGCTGGTGACCACTCGGCCGGCCAGTTGGGCTTTTTCGGTCTGTTCCGCGATGGCTTCGCGGGCGTACTGCTGTTCGAAGTTGGTGTGGGCGAACAGCTTGAGGGTGGTGATGTTGGTGTAGCCGTCAACGATCCGCCCCATGAGTTTGGAGCGCGCATCGGAGGACACCACCGAGCGTTCCTTCACCCGCGGCACGAAGTAGTAGAGCGCGCCGATGTAGGCAGCGATCCAGATCAGCAGCGGTATCATCAGGCGCCAGTCGGCTTCGGCGAACAGCACCAGCGAGCTGATCGCGTAGATCAGCACGTGCCACAGCGCGTCCACCGCTTGCACGGCAGAGTCCCGCAGGGAATTGCCGGTCTGCATGATGCGTTGGGCGATGCGCCCGGCGAAGTCGTTCTGGAAGAAATTCAGGCTCTGTTTGAGCACGTAACTGTGGTTCTGCCAGCGGATCAGGCTGGTCATGCCGGGACTTAGGGTCTGGTGCACCAGCATGTCATGCAGGGCGAGGAACAAGGGGCGCAGGATCAGCGCCACCGCCGCCATCCAGGCCAGTTCGACGCCGTGGACCTTGAAGAAGTCGACGTTGGATGTGCTCTGGGTCAGGTCGATGATGCGACTCAGGTAGCTGAACAGCGCCACTTCGATCAGCGCGCCGAACAGGCCGACGACCAACAAAACGGCGAAGATTGGCCAGACCTGCTTCAGGTAATAGGTATAGAAGGAGAGAACCCGGCTCGGTGGAGCCGCCGTCGGGGCGTCGCGGAAAATGTCGATCAGTTTTTCGAAACGGCGATAAAGCATCGGTTCTCCGCCCGCGTACGGGCTCTCCTTTAAACGATATGAGCGGCGCCGGATATCGACCGGCCACCGCTCAAGACTGCCGGCGTACTCAGTCGATGCGCTTGGCTGACTTGATCACCACCGGGTCGACAGGCACGTTCTGCATGCCTTGTTTGGTGGCGGTCTGAGAGTTGACGATGATGTCCACCACGTCCATGCCCTTGACCACTTTGGCGAAGACGGCGTAACCGGCGTCGCGACCCGGATCGAGGAAGGCGTTGTCGGCCACGTTGATGAAGAACTGGCTGGTGGCCGAATCCGGGTTCGAAGTACGCGCCATCGACAGTGTGCCACGCACGTTATGCAGGCCGTTGCTGGCTTCGTTTTTGATCGGTGCCTTGGTTTCCTTCTGTTGCATCTGTGCAGTGAAACCACCGCCCTGAGCCATGAAACCTGGAATCACACGGTGAAAGATCGTGTTGTTGTAGAAGCCACTGTCGACGTACTCAAGGAAATTCTTGGTACTGATCGGCGCCTTGACCGGGTCCAGTTCGATTTCGATCTGGCCGTTGGTGGTCTCCAGCAGCACGTGCGGTGCCTTGGCCGGCGTGGCGGCCATCAGGTTGGCGGCAAACAGAACGGAGCCGGCGACGAGGGCGATTTTTTTCAGCATGGGTCAGTGATCCTGAGTGGTGATGTCGACTGCGGTGAGAAACTCGAGCAGGGTTTGGTTGAAACGTTCGGGTTGATCCAGCGGGGTGGCGTGGCGCGAATCGGCGATCACCACCAGCCGCGCATCGGGCAGCAGTTTTACATAGGTTTCTTTCAGCGCGACCGGGGTGTAGTCACGGTCGGCGCTGACGACGAGGGTTGGACACGAAACCCTGGAAAGTCGTTCCTGAACCCCCCAGCCAACGATGGCATCGAAGCTGGCGAGATAAGCATGTTTGTCGTTTTTTGCCCAGCGCGCAGCTATTTTCTGTCGTAACGAAACTTGTTCGGGCTTGGGAAACAGTTTGGCGCCAAGGGCCTTGCCGATGGTGCCCATGCTCAGCACGCGCATCAGGCTCCAGCGTTTGAACCACTGCCAGTAATCGTTGCGGCTGCGCCGTTTGACCTCGGGCGCGCTATTGACGATGCACAGGCTCTTGAGCAGTTGCGGCTGGTCCACTGCCAGTTGAAAAGCGATCATGCCGCCCATCGAAAGCCCCACAAGATGTGCAGGGCCAAGGTTCAAGTGTTCGATCAGCGCGATCAGGTCGGCGCTGAACCCGGCGATGCTGTAACGCTCGCGGGGCTTGTCGGAGCGCCCGTGGCCGCGCACATCCGGCACGATCACCCGATGGTGGGCGGCGAGCGCCGGGATCTGCATTTCCCAGTCCAGGGTACTGGAGCCCAACCCGTGAACCAGCAGCAACGGGGTGCCGTGGCCATATTCCTCATAGTGCAGGTTGCAACCTTCATGTTCGAAATAGGCCATGGGTACACTCCGTGTCAGGCTTGTTCGGGCGCGGCGAAGGGCGCATCCAGCGGCGCGGTATCAAAGGTGCGCAGCAGTTCGATGAGAATCTGCGTGGCCGGGCCCAAGGGTTTGTCCTTGTTCGAATACAGATAGAAACTCGGGTTGCGACTGCCGCCTTGATCCAACGGTAGCAGCTTGAGCGTACCTTCCTTCAATTCGCGCTCGATCATGTGCCGGGGCAGCCAGGCGAAGCCCAGACCGCTGCTGACGAACGTGGCGGCGGTGGCCAGGCTGCCGACGGTCCAGCGCTGTTCCGCGCCGAGCCAGCCGACGTCACGTGGTTGCTGGCGGCCGGAGTCGCGGATCACCACTTGCATCTGAGTCTCCAGGTCCTGGAAGTTCAGTTCGCGGTTCAGACGATGCAGCGGGTGTTCGGGGTGGGCGACCGCGACGAATTCGACGTCGCTCAATTCCGCGCCAAGGTAACCGGGAATACTGAGACCGGTGATGGCCAGATCGGCCACGCCTTCAAGCAGGACCTCTTCGACACCCGACAACACTTCTTCGCGCAGACGCACCCGGCAACCGCGACTTTGCGGCATGAACGCGGTCAAGGCGCGGACGAGGCGGGCGCTCGGGTACGCGGCGTCGACCACCAGCCGCACTTCCGCTTCCCAGCCTTGTTCCATGTGGTGGGCGAGATCTTCCAGTTGGCTGGCCTGTTTCACCAGTTGCCGGGAACGGCGCAGCAGCACGCCGCCGGCTTCGGTGAGCACCGCTTTGCGGCCATCGATGCGCAACAGCGGTACGCCGAGCTGGTCCTGCATGCGCGCGACGGTGTAGCTGACCGACGATTGCGAACGGTGCAGCACTTCGGCGGCCTGGGCGAAACCGCCGTGATCGACCACGGCCTGCAACGTTCGCCATTGATCAAGGGTCACGCGGGGCGCTTTCATGTTGAGCTCCTCTTGTCCTAAGCTGGCAGTTCTTATTGGAGACTGCCGAATGAAAAAAATCTGTTGTGTGATGGCGGGTTGTGCGGTGTTGGCGATGTTGCCTCTGACTGCGTTTGCCTACCCGATCGACGTCAATAAACAGCTCAACGGTTTGAAGGTCGACTACAACGCCTACGACACGGACGCCGACATAGGCTCCATTCAGGTCAACAACTACGGCGACACCGACATCACTTGCAAAGTGGTTTTCAATAACGGCCCGGAAGCGCCACGCACCCGCAAGATCGACGTACCCGCCGGCAAACACAAAAACGCCACGGCCAAGTTCACCCGCACCATCATCAAGCTGCGTATCGACCTGACTTGCACCCCGAAATGACCTCAAGCGGAGCATGTCGGCTGGGCATGCTTCGCTTATAAACGAATTTATCGATGCTTTATAGCAGTTATTTGCGCTTTTTCATCGATATGACTCTGTTTAACCTTCACTCCATCGACCTACAGCATTCTCAGATGGAGGCTACATCCCATGTCCCGCGTTCTGATCATCGAAAGCAGCGCCCGTCAGCAAGATTCGGTTTCCCGCCAGCTGACCCAGACCTTCATCAGCCAATGGAAAGCCGCACACCCGGCCGACCAGATCACCGTCCGTGACCTGGCCGTCAACCCGGTGCCGCACCTGGACATCAACCTGCTGGGCGGCTGGATGAAACCTGCCGACCAACGCAACGAGATCGAACAGGTTTCGCTGGAGCGCTCCAACCAGCTGACCGACGAACTGCTGGCCGCCGACGTGCTGGTGATGGCAGCGCCGATGTACAACTTCGCCATCCCGAGCACCTTGAAAGCCTGGCTCGACCACGTGCTGCGTGCCGGCGTGACCTTCAAGTACACCGAAACCGGCCCGCAAGGTTTGCTCAGCGGCAAGCGCGCCTACGTGTTGACCGCTCGCGGCGGGATCTACGCCGGCAGCACCGCGGATCACCAGGAACCCTACCTGCGTCAGGTCATGGGCTTCATCGGCATCCACGACGTCACGTTCATTCACGCCGAAGGCATGAACCTGGGCGGCGACTTCCAGGAGAAAGGCTTGAACCAGGCTAATGCCAAGCTTGCTCAGGTCGCCTAAGCCGTTAATCGCCAGATAATCACTGGATGGTCTAGTGACCTGGCGCAACCTTCAAGGCTGCACGCGCATCGAACCTCCCTTTGCACTTTTTGCTCCTGAGTGCTCTAGCCCGATTGAACGCTTTAGCGAGATCGGGCTTTTTTTTGCCTGGGATTTAGTGGGCACTGATGATTCTGTGGGACCGGGCTTGTTGTTGGCTGAGCGTTCGCGATAACGGGCAAAAACCGCTATCGTCGCCGCCATTCAAAACGAGGCGAGCATGGGCTATCTACTTTTTGTCACGCTGATCCAGGCGTTTTCCTTCAGTTTGATCGGCGAATACCTGGCCGGTCATGTCGACAGCTACTTTGCGGTGCTGGTGCGGGTGTTGCTGGCGGGGCTGGTGTTCATTCCGCTGACACGCTGGCGTCAGGTCGAGCCGGCGTTCATGCGCGGGATGTTGTTGATCGGTGCGCTGCAGTTCGGCGTGACCTACGTCTGCCTGTACCTGAGCTTTCGAGTGCTGACGGTGCCGGAGGTGTTGCTGTTCACCATCCTCACGCCGCTGCACGTGACCCTGATCGAAGACGCGCTGAATCGCCGCTTCAATCCTTGGGCCTTGATCGCGGCATTGGTAGCCGTGGCAGGCGCGGCAGTGATTCGCTACGACCGGATCAATCCGGACTTCTTCATGGGCTTTCTACTGCTGCAACTGGCCAACTTCACCTACGCCGCCGGGCAGGTGCTCTACAAACATCTGGTGGCCCGCCATCCGAGTGATCTGCCGCATTACCGGCGTTTCGGCTACTTCTATCTGGGCGCACTGGCGGTGGCATTGCCGGCATTTCTGCTGTTCGGCAAACAGAACTTCCTGCCCGAAGCGCCGCTGCAATGGGGCGTTCTGCTGTTCCTCGGCCTGGTCTCGACCGCGCTGGGTTTGTACTGGTGGAACAAGGGCGCGTGCCTGGTGAATGGCGGGACGCTGGCGGTGATGAACAACCTGCATGTGCCGGTGGGGTTGCTGATCAATTTGCTGATCTGGAATCAGCATGAAGAGTTGGGGCGGTTGTTGTTGGGTGGATCGGTCATTCTGGCGGCGGTGTGGATCAGCCGGTTGGGTGTACGCCAACCCGTCATTGCACACTAAACCGGGTTAATTCGGCGCCAACTGCGCCACCAGAAACTCAATAAACGCCCGGGTCTTTTGCGGTACGCGACGCGAGGAAGGGTAAACCGCGTTGATGGTAATCGCTGGTGCCTGCCACTCGCACAGCACCGGCACCAGCCGGCCTGCCGCCAACGCGTCTTCCACAATGAAATCTGGCAGCAGGGCGATGCCCATCCCGGCTTCGGCGGCCTGAGCGAGCAAGTCGCCGTTGTTGGCGTGCAACGGGCCGGAAACGTTGACCCGTTGCGTCTCCTTGCCATTGCACAACTGCAGGCTCACGCCGCTTTGCAGATACCCGTAATTCAGGCATTGATGCGCGCGCAAGTCTTGCGGGGTCCGCGGTATGCCTGCACGCGCCAGATAGGCGGGGGAGGCCACCATGATCCGCGGTGCCGGTGCCAGTTGCCGGGCGATCATGGTCGAGTCTGGCATGCTGGCGATGCGAATCGTCACATCGAAGCCGCCACGCACTGGATCGACCTGTTGATCGCTGAGCACCAGTTGAAGCTCGATGTTCGGATGCTGCTCATGGAACAGCGGAATCAACCGTCCAAGGCGATGCAGGCCGAACGACATCGGCGCATTCACCCGCAACACCCCACGTAGCTCGCCGATGCCGTCTCGAGCGCGCTGCTCGGCCTCGTCCAGCGCGGACAACACCTCCCGCGCCGCCTCGAAATACTCGGCGCCAGCCTCGGTCAAGTGCAGGCTGCGCGTGGTGCGCTGCAGCAATTGCACGCCGATTGCTTCCTCCAACGCCTGAATCTGTTTACTCACCTTTGATCGCGGCACGTCCATCGCTCGAGCGGCAGCTGCGAAGCCGTTCTCGCCAACCGTCACGACAAAGGCGCGCATGCATTCGATCCGATCCACGATTGTCCCTTTTTTAGAATCAATTATTCTCGATTTTAGGGAATTGTCCCTTTTTTATCTAGCCCGTAAAGTTACTTCCAAGCCAGCAAGCAAACAGCTTGAGGCAAGTGACTCACCCAATACTCATTAAACAAATCGACATCAAAAGGAACGCGCCATGTCTAACCGTGAATTGCTCAACCCAACCAACTCCGCCCTGATCCTGATCGACCACCAGCCGCAAATGGCGTTCGGCGTGCAGTCGATCGACCGTCAGACCCTGAAGAACAACACCGTGGGTCTGGCGAAGGCCGCGAAGATTTTCAACGTGCCGACGATCTACACCTCAGTTGAAACCGAAAGCTTCAGCGGCTTCATCTGGCCGGAGTTGCTGGCTGTTCACCCAGAGCAGAAGCCGATCGAGCGCACCTCGATGAACTCCTGGGAAGACAAGGCGCTGGTTGACGCGGTGAAAGCCACCGGCCGCAAGAAGCTGATCATTGCCGCGCTCTGGACTGAAGTCTGCCTGACCTTCCCGGCGCTGGAAGCCCTGGCTGAAGGCTACGAGGTGTACATCGTGACCGACGCGTCTGGCGGCACCACCAAAGAAGCTCACGACATGTCGGTGCAGCGGATGATTCAGGCAGGCGCGGTGCCGGTCACCTGGCAACAAGTGCTGCTGGAATACCAGCGTGACTGGGCACACAAAGACACTTACGAGGCGGTGATGGAACTGGTGCTGGAGCACAGCGGCGCGTATGGCATGGGCGTGGATTACGCCTACACCATGGTGCACAAGGCGCCGCAGCGTCAGGTCAAATAACACCGTTACCCTTGTAGGAGCATGGCTTGCCCGCGAAGGCGGAGTATCAGTCGATAACTATGTTGACTGACACTCCGCCTTCGCGGGCAAGTCGGATCGCCGCACCGCTCGCTCCTACAGGGGCGGTGTTTACATGATGTGTTTTTCCGGCTCCGGAATGTGGCTCGCGCCTAACATGGCCGGAAGCAATCCGGCCCTTAAATCCCCGCCACTCGGCTGCTGATAAAGACTCAATCCGAACTCCGGCAGTACCGCCAGCAGATAATCGAAAATATCCCCCTGAATCCGCTCGTAATCGGCCCACACCGTGGTGCGGGTGAAGCAGTAGATTTCCAGCGGAATGCCCTGGGCGGTGGTTTGCATCTGGCGAACCATGCAGGTCATGTTCTGCTGAACCTCCGGGTGACTTTTCAGATACGCCAGCGCATAGGCGCGGAAGGTGCCGATGTTGGTCATCCGCCGGCGGTTGGCCGACATCGCTGCGACGTTGCCCTGGGCTTCGTTCCAGGCCTTGAGCTCGGCTTTCTTGCGGCTCATGTAGTCGGTCAGCAGATGCACTTGGGACAGCTTCAGCTCTTCGTCGTCGCGAATAAACCGTACGCCGCTGGCATCGATGAACAGGCTGCGCTTGATCCGGCGTCCGCCGGACTGCTGCATGCCGCGCCAGTTCTTGAACGACTCGGACATCAGGCGCCAGGTCGGAATCGACACAATCGTTTTGTCGAAATTCTGCACCTTGACCGTGTGCAAGGTGATGTCCACCACGTCACCGTCGGCACCGACTTGCGGCATCTCGATCCAGTCGCCGACCCGCAGCATGTCGTTGCTGGTCAGTTGCACGCTGGCGACGAACGACAGCAGGGTGTCTTTGTAGACCAACAGAATCACCGCCGACATGGCGCCCAGACCCGACAGCAGCAACAGCGGCGAACGGTCGATCAACGTGGCGACGATGATGATCGCGCCAAACACGAACAACACCATTTTTGCCAGTTGCACGTAGCCCTTGATCGAGCGGGTGCGGGCGTGTTCGGTGCGGGCGTAGATGTCCAGCAGGGCATTGAGCAACGCGCTGATGGCCAGCACCAGAAACAGAATGGTGAACGCCAGCGCCGCGTTGCCGAGGAAGTTCAGGCTGGTCTTGCCCAACTCCGGCACCAGGTGCAGGCCGAACTGGATCACCAGCGATGGCGTCATTTGTGCCAGGCGATGAAACACTTTGTTGTGGCGAAAATCGTTGACCCAGTGCAACGCCGGCTGGCGACCGAGCATTTTGGTCGCGTGGAGAATGAGATAACGCGCCACTCGTCCGAGCACCAGCGCCACTACCAGCAGCAACATCAGCGCGAGCGTGGAATGCAGGAGCGGGTGCTGATCGAGGGCACCCCAGAGGTCTTGGGCGTTGAGCCAGAGCTGTTTGATATCCATGGGTGAAAACGCTTCTTCTGTAGGGCGCGACGGGGCGATTAGAGCATTTAAGAGGTTGCGGATGACGTTTTGAGACAAACCAGGCAACAAAAAAGCCACTGTTTGCAGCCGTTTGTATAAAGAGACTCGGCCTTCGCGCTCGAAACCGTTACCCTATGCAGCTGTTTTTTTGTATTTCTTCGAGGTAGCACCCGTGTTTTCCCAATTCGCCCTGCACGAACGCCTGCTCAAAGCCGTGGCCGAGCTTAAATTTGTCGAGCCAACGCCTGTGCAAGCAGCGGCTATTCCGCTGGCGCTCCAAGGGCGTGACCTGCGGGTGACAGCGCAAACCGGCAGCGGCAAAACCGCAGCCTTCGTTTTGCCGATCCTCAACCGCTTGATCGGCCCGGCCAAAGTCCGCGTCAGCATCAAGACCCTGATCCTGCTGCCGACCCGCGAGCTGGCCCAGCAGACCATCAAGGAAGTCGAACGCTTCGCGCAGTTCACCTTCATCAAGTCCGGCCTGATCACCGGCGGTGAAGACTTCAAGGTCCAGGCCGCCATGCTGCGCAAGGTGCCGGACATCCTGATCGGTACGCCGGGCCGGATGATCGAGCAACTGAACGCCGGTAACCTCGACCTCAAGGAAGTCGAAGTGCTGGTGCTCGACGAAGCCGACCGCATGCTCGACATGGGCTTTGCCGAAGACGTGCAGCGTCTGGTGGACGAGTGCACCAACCGCCAGCAGACCATGCTGTTCTCCGCCACCACCGGCGGTTCGGGCTTGCGCGAGATGATCGCCAAGGTCCTGAACAACCCTGAGCACTTGCAGCTCAACGCGGTCAGCCAGCTGAACGACACCACCCGTCAGCAAATCATCACCGCTGACCACAACCAGCACAAAGAACAGATCGTGAACTGGCTGCTGGCCAACGAGATCTACCAGAAGGCCATCGTCTTCACCAACACCCGGGCCATGGCCGACCGTATCTACGGCCGCCTGGTGGCGCAGGAATACAAAGCGTTCGTCCTGCACGGCGAGAAAGACCAGAAAGACCGCAAACTGGCCATCGACCGCCTGAAGCAGGGCGGGGTGAAAATCCTCGTGGCCACCGACGTCGCCGCCCGTGGCCTGGACGTGGAAGGCCTGGACCTGGTGATCAACTTCGACATGCCGCGCAGCGGCGACGAATACGTTCACCGCATCGGTCGCACCGGCCGCGCCGGCAACGATGGCCTGGCCATCTCGCTGATCTGCCACGGCGACTGGAACCTGATGTCGAGCATCGAGCGCTACCTCAAGCAGAGCTTCGAGCGCCGTACCATCAAGGAAGTCAAAGGCACCTACGGCGGACCGAAAAAGGTCAAGGCCTCGGGCAAAGCCGTTGGCGTGAAGAAGAAAAAGGTCGACGCCAAGGGCGACAAGAAGAAAACCGGCGCCAAGGCTCCGACCAAGCGCAAGATCGCCAACCGCCCGAAGACCGACGCCCTGTCGCTGGTCAGCAAGGACGGCATGGCGCCTTTGAAACGCCGCAAGCCGGAAGCGCCGGCGGCTGAATAAAGCGTCGTAGCGATTCAATAAAAACCCGGACAGTGTCCGGGTTTTTTTACGTCAAAAGATCGCAGGCTGCTCCCACAGGGGATTTTATGAGGATTGATTTCTGATAAACGGCTGACGTAGGCTGCTTCCGTTGTTCGTGTCAGTTGTTCCTCAAGGTTGAGTGAATGACGACACATCAGTACCAGATCAGGACGCTTCAATTTTACAAGGGTGGTGGGCAATAGGACCGTGTTGTTGCCTGCCTGTAATCGAACACTGCGAGTGCGTTGGTAAAAGCGTTTGCGAATATCTGGTTATTGAGACCTCCATGTCTCCCATCGTATTGAGCCCACATCGATTCACTGTGCGTGTCCGCCAGGACGTCGCCCTTTTCGACAGCCATGTTGCGAACAGTCGTCGTCGCAGCATTTTATTTGCCTTTACCTTTTCTCCCCCTTCCCCAAAACGCTAAGTCGTTATTGAACCTATTGCCTTTCTGATAGCTGGCCGGGTGCTTTGCCCTGCCTGTGAGCGATTGCCTGAGCCTTTTTAACAGAACGTTCTCTTGGGTGGGGCGGGTCTATTGATGGATCAAACAGGCAGTGAGCCTGAGGTGTGATCAATGAATAATTTATTGTTGGCGGCGCTGATACTCGGGGTTTCCATTGTCGGGTTGAGTATCGGTTCGACCGTGCCAGTAGTCGCGTTGCGCCTGTACCAGGCGGGTGCTACGAATGTGCAGATCGGCGTGATGTCTGCACTACCGGCGGCCGGCATGATGCTGTCGGCCTTTCTGGTGGACTGGATCTGCCAGCGGTTGAGTCGCCGACATATTTACTTGGGTTGTTTCACACTGTCGGCCCTGACTATTGCCGCCGTCGAGGTCTTCGCCTCGACGTTGTACGGCCTGGCAGTGGCCAGGTTGGTGATGGGGCTGGCCGCAGGAATCATCATTATTCTGGGGGAGTCCTGGGTGAATGAAATCGCCGAGGACTCCCACAGGGGGCGGGTTGTTGCGATCTACACCACCTGCTTTACCATTTTCCAGCTGCTCGGGCCGGGGATGGTGGCCCTGTTCGGCACCGCTGGGCCACAGGTGATCGGTGTGGTGATTGCCGGGCATATTTTGGCGCTAGGGATGATCTGGTTCACCTTGCCCAAACAGATGAGCGATCACGGACACTCGGAAAACAAGACGTTCTCGGTGCTGGGCTTTATTCAAGTGGCTCCGGCGCTGTGCATGGGTATCATCTTCTTCTCGTTCTTTGATAGCGTGATTCTGTCGATGTTTCCGGTTTTCGCCGCCGATCACGGCTATGCCATCAAATTCGCTGCGCTCATGGTGACAGTCATCCTGCTCGGTGACGCAGCGTTCCAGTTTCCGTTGGGCTGGCTCTCGGACAAAGTCGCCAGGCCGACAATCTACCTGGGGTGCGGTGTGCTTGCTCTGGCAATCGGTGTGTGCCTGCCGTGGCTGATGAACTATCCCTTCTTGCTCTGGCCAAGCCTGGTGGTGCTCGGGGCTGTTGCCGGCGGGGTCTACACCTTGGCAATCATTCTGATCGGCGAAGGGTTCAAGGGCCCTGACCTGGTCACGGCAAATGCCAGCGCCGGGTTTTTATGGGGGGTAGGCAGTTTGCTCGGGCCGCTGGTCAGCGGCGCGGCGATGACAACCAGCGCCCACGGCCTGCCGTTGGCGCTGTCTGCTGCGGCTGCGCTGTTTGTATTGTTTGCGTTGCCGCTGTTCAGGAGGACAGTCGGGGTAAAGGTACTGGATTGAACGGCGGAGTCCCCCCTTCAAGTCTAAACATATCAGCGGGCTTGCCCGTGAGGGCCACGACTCGGGCCCCGAGCGTTATCCCCCATGGCAGCAGCTCGCTGAGGCTTGGTCTTCATACCGATCGTGATGCCTCACCCATTCCATGATTTCCTCTTCATTGCGCCCCTTCGGCGTGAGGTCGAGGTAGTTGTAGGTGCCGACCAGCAAATCCAGGCCTCGGGCATACGTTGAATAGGTGTGGAAAATCTCCCCCGCTTCGTTGCGATAAAACACGCTGAGCCCTGGGAGTTCTTCCTCTGCGCCGTCGGTTTTTTCGTAGTTGTAGGTAGCTTTTCCTGCGACAACGTCATCGGCCCGGGCGCAGACGCCGAAGTCGTAGTTGAAGTCGCAGCCTTCAGATGAGACCCAGTCGAATTTCCAGCCCATGCGCTGTTTGAACGGTTGGAATTCGGCGAGCGGTGCGTGGGAAACCGCGACCACGGCGACGTCGTGGTGGGCCAGGTGTTGGTTGGCGCCGTCGATGTGGTCGGAGAGGAACGAGCAGCCGGGGCAGCCTTCGTCCCAGCCGGTGGCGAACATGAAGTGGTAGACGATCAACTGGCTGCGGCCGCCGAACAGGTCGGCCAGCTTCAATTCGCCGTTCGGGCCCTGGAAGTGATAATCCTTGTCAATCTTCACCCAAGGCAGGGCGCGGCGTTCGGCGCTGAGTTTGTCTCGTTCTTTGGTGAAGGCTTTTTCGTGGGCCAAGTGTTGTTTGCGGGCGGCGAGCCATTCTTCCCGGGACACGACCGGATGATTCTGTATGTTCATGCTGATTTCTCCTGCTTGCTGTGGCGAAAGTCGATCCGCGCAGAGGGGTAAACCGTCTTACACAGCCTAGTCGTTTGGCCTGCGCTCAAATCGACAGGCCGCCGGTCGGTAAGGCGAAATACCTCGCCTGAACGGCTGCCCTCCCTGTCGGTCACAACCTATGAAGGCCATTTCACTCTCGGGCTTGGAGGTTGAACAGGATGACGACTTATAACTGGGATTTGATGGAGCGCTTGCTGCATGAAGCGCAGAACAGTGCCGGCCACAGTTTCACTCCACGGCCCTACGCCGAGCAGTATGCGGCGGAGAAAGCCGCTGCGGGTGAGGCGATCGAGAACCTGGATCACCTGAAAACGGTCGCTGGTGAGTACGAAAAGTTACTGTTGCTACGGGGTTATATCGAGCCTCGCCCGGAGGACCAGGGCGGCAATGGCGCGAACTACATCTTGACGCTTCGGGGCTCGGGTTTGTTGAGCTTGATTGATAGCAGCATTCCGGGGAATGAGCATCCGCGGCAGGTGCTGGATGAGCAGGACGATGCGCTGGATGAATTGACGTTTGATGAGGTGGCGTCGAAGGCGCAGATTGCCTGACGATCACCCCATAACCCATTGTGGGATCGCGCTTAATTTAGTTTGGCCGCTTTCAGGCATTTCAAATCAGTGAAATCCTTGCGCATCCCCGCAATCTTCTGCAGCAACCGTTCACGCTGAGCCGGCGTGCTCTCGGCCATCAAGTCCACCAGCAACGCCCGAGTCTGGGCTTCGGTGTGGGCGTAGGCCTCACGGTAAGCGGGGGTCCATAAACTCTCGCGATTCACCAGAAGCGTCTCGATTTGCTGTGGGAATTGCGGACTCTGACGTTGCGCAACCGCCGCGCTGAATTGCTGTTGCCAATGGACGCGGTTGGCAATCCATTCCTTGTTCTGATCCCCAAAGGCATTCGACCAGGCCATCACCCGTTGTTGTTGGGTTGTGCTGAGCGGCCCGAGCCAGGCATTCAGGCGTTTTTCCATGCGCTTGCTTCGTTCTTTGATCTGTTGCTCGAGAGGCGGCTTGAGGTAGTCCTCCTGGCGCTTGCGCTGATCTTTGGCGAAAGCGTCGTTCATTTCCGCGACTTGCTTGTCATCCAGCCCCTGCAACAGCTCGATGGCCGATGGGGTGATTTCCCGGGCTGTTTCGGCGATGGCTTGTTTGGCTTCCTGGGTGCGGGCTTGCAGCGCGGCGTCGGTGACCTGGTTGGTCTCGATCATGGTCTGTAACCGATCCAGCCAGTCGAGGTAACCGGGTAGTTGCGTGGTGCAGTGCCAGCGTAGATGCTCCTTGAGCCGCTCGTTCAACCAGTCTTTTTGCTGGTGGTTCATGTCCAGGTAGTCGCTGAGCGTCCAGGGAATGATCACGTCGAGGTTGCGGTAAGCCAGGCCCACGCGGGTGCATGCGGCGACGGTGAGGCTGAGCGTGAGGATGACGGTGATCTGTTTCAACCAGTGCGACATGGCGAATCCTTGCGAAGACCTGGCTTCTTATTGGGTTCTCTTATGTGATCGCGGGACGAGCCCGGCAGTTCAGCCGATTAGCCCAATTCGCACTGGAAGACTTGCGCATCGGCGTCCGAATACCACAACAGGCTGGCGAGCAGGAAAAGAGAGGGCTTGAGCATGCGTCACTCCATGAGCTGCGAGGAGCAGGTGGTGAAAACCTGCTGAAACGCTTGATCCAGACACGTGCAAGCATACCGACGAATGTTCGGCATCGAGGGCCGTTCGTCGATTGTTGAACTATTGATTTGTTTTATGGGGTGTTGCTGGAGGGTTCCAGTCCAAGCGCTTCGAAGCTCAAAGCGCTTAGGGACCAGTTAAAGCGGGGGAAATTACTTTTTGCCCAGGGTGATCTGCTTGGACGGGCCGAACGTCTGGCCGCTGACGCCTTTGGCAATTTGCTGGATCTCACCACCGGACTTGAGGAACGCAGCGATCTGATTGTTGATCGATTCGCTGGTTTCAACGGCTGGAGCTGGCTTTGCTTTGCTGTTGGATGCTTTTACACGCATGGCGGCCATTAACCTGTAGAAATTAACTTGGCCAGGCATCGTACAGGAAATACTTGACAATTGCTTGGTAAATATCCTCCCGAAATACATGGGGCAGGAGCGCGAATGATCGCAAGTTATTATTTCGAATATTCCCCTAAGCTGCTGTTTTAACTAAAAACCTTACTCGAGAAATAGCGTTTTCCGGATGGGCTGACCAAGGCGCGGATCACCCGAACGGCCTGACGAGTGGCCAGGCGTACGCGGTAAACCCCAGGAAAATTAAGGCCTGGCGCGGATTTTCTCGCGCCACCGGGCTGGCCGCCGAACGCCGCCCGCAAAACCGGGTAGAATGCCGCCCACGCAATGAGGGTATTGGACATGGCTTTAGTCGGGCGCTACAACAGTTTGCAAGTGGTTAAACATACTAACTTCGGTTTATATCTGGACGGTGGCGCAGACGGCGAAATCCTTCTGCCTAATCGTTATATCCCCAAAGATATTCCCAGCGAAGATGAAGATTGGCTCAACGTTTTTATTTATCTGGACAGTGACGACAAACTTATCGCCACCACCGAAAAACCGAAAGTTCAGGTCGGTGAATTCGCCAGTTTGAAAGTCGTTGAAGTCAACAGCATCGGCGTGTTCCTGGATTGGGGCTTGCCGAAGGATCTGTTGCTGCCGTATTCCGAAGAAAAGCGCCAGATGACCGCCGGCGAGTATGTCGTGGTGCACGTCTACCTCGACAAACACACCCGGCGCATCACCGCGACGGCGCGTCTGGACCGTTACCTGGACAAGACGCCGGCCAACTACACCCCGGGCCAGGAAGTTGATTTGCTGGTAGCCGAAGCGACCGATATGGGCTTCAAGGCAATCATCAACAACAAGCACTGGGGCCTGATCCACAAGAACGAAATCTTCAAGTTCATGCGCGCCGGTAAAGAAGAGAAGGGCTTTATCAAAGAAGTCCGTGCCGACGGCAAGATCAGCCTGAGCCTGCAACCGGTGGGCGAAGCCGCCGCCACCAGTCTGAACTCGAAGATTCTCGCCAAGTTGCGCGACAACAACGGCACCCTGCCAGTCAGCGACAAGAGCGACCCGACGCTGATCAGCAGTATGTTCGGCGTCAGCAAGGGCAACTTCAAAAAGGCCATCGGTGCCTTGTACAAGAACGGCCAGATCGTCATTCACGCTGATCGTATCGAACTCAGCTGACCTTACGCCGGCCCCTGTAGGAGCTGCCGTAGGCTGCGATCTCTTTTAAAGTCAAAAGATCGTAGCCTGCGGCAGCTCCTACGGTAGGGGGCGGGCGCAAAATCCCGGGTTCACCACGAATCTCATGTGCGAGCGAGCCTGCTCGCGATCGACTGCGTAGCAGTCACCCATTTCTTTGTATACATAACGCCCTGCACCGTTTGCAGGCGCGGACGCCCTGTTCATGGGCATTATCACCCCCTCTATGTCTTGAAGGCCGTGCTCTGAACAGGGCTTAGAGCGGGATTTGTCACACCTTTAGATCGTATGGCACGCATTCTGCGTAGCAACTCGTATACAAACCATGCCAGCTCCCGTACGCAGTGTGCTCGCCACATCAATCTCGGGGGCCGCGCCTGTACTTTCGAGGAGCCCCGCGATGACCGAACAATTGCCCAACGGCTACAGCCCACGCCTGTATAACCAGGACCTGGGGCCGCTGCCGCAGAAATGGAATTGGTACAACATCTTCGCCTTCTGGATGAGCGACGTGCACAGCGTCGGCGGCTATGTGTTCGCCGCCAGCCTGTTTGCGCTTGGGCTGGCCAGTTGGCAGGTGTTGATTGCCTTGCTTGGCGGGATTTGTATCGTGCAGTTGATCGCCAACCTGGTGGCCAAGCCGAGTCAGCAAGCCGCGGTGCCTTACCCGGTGATCTGCCGACTGGCGTTCGGGGTGTTCGGGGCGAATATTCCTGCGGTCATCCGCGGCCTGATTGCGGTGGCCTGGTATGGGATTCAGACATACCTGGCGTCCAGTGCTTTGATCATCGTCGTGCTACGGTTTTTCCCTGCGATGGCGACCTACGCCGAACCGCACTTTGCCGGTTTGTCCTACCTCGGCTGGTTCGGTTTCCTCAGCCTGTGGTTCGTCCAGGCACTGGTGTTCTGGACCGGCATGGAGTCGATCCGCCGTTTCATCGACTGGGCCGGCCCCGTGGTGTACGGCGTGATGTTCCTGCTCGCCGGCTGGATCGTTTGGCAGGCCGGCTGGAGCAATATCAGCTTCACCCTGGCGGAGAAATCCCTGTCTGGCTGGGAAGCCTTCGGCCAGGTGATCGTGGCAACGGCATTGGTGGTGTCGTATTTTTCCGGTCCGACCCTGAACTTCGGTGATTTCAGTCGCTACTGCCGCAGCATGAATGACGTGCGTCGCGGCAATTTCTGGGGGCTGCCGGTAAACTTTCTGGCGTTCTCGCTGGTGACCGTGGTGATCGTTTCCGGCACCTTGCCGGTGTTCGGTGAAATGCTTCACGACCCGATCGCTACTGTGGCGCGCATCGACAACAGCGTGGCGGTACTGCTCGGCGCCTTTGCCTTCGTCACCGCGACCATCGGCATCAACATCGTCGCCAACTTCGTATCCCCGGCGTTCGACTTCGCCAACGTCGCCCCGAGCAAAATCAGTTGGCGTGCCGGCGGCATGATCGCCGCCGTGGCTTCGATCTTCATCACCCCGTGGAACCTGTTCAACAACCCCGAAGTGATTCACTACACCCTCGACGTACTGGCGGCGTTCATCGGCCCGCTGTTCGGGATTCTGCTGGTGGATTACTACCTGATCAAAAAGCAACAGATCGACGTCGATGCGCTGTTCAATGACGGCCCGAGCGGGCGTTATTACTACAGCGGCGGGATCAACTGGACGGCGGTCAAGGCGTTGATTCCAGCCACCCTGATGGGCGTTGCGATCAATTTCATCCCGGTGTTGCAGCCGATGGCCAACTTCGCCTGGTTCACCGGCTGCTTCCTCGGCGGCGTCCTGTACTTCGCACTGGCCAGGCGCGAGCAGGCACAACAATCGGCGGCGCTGGCTATGGCGGGATGACGCAAGCGGCGATTTAAAGGTCTTTTGCAGGCACCTTTTTCTGTCCATCTGGTTAATAATCGACAGCATAATTTTTCGCCCCGGCTCCCTCTGTTCAGCATGAAGGCCGGGGCTTTGCTTTTACTGTCGAGTCACTGCCATGGATTGTGTTGTCGAGGTGTTCCGGTGAGCGCCACCCGGCGTAGCGCCGATGGGTTTGCCCTGCAAGTGATGGTCGGGCTGTGCCTGATCTGGGGTGTGCAACAGGTGATGATCAAATGGGCGGCGCCCGACATCGCGCCGGTCATGCAGGCGGCGGGGCGGTCGGGTATTTCCGCGTTGCTTGTAGGATTATTGATCTGCTGGAAGGGTGGTTGGGATCAGGTCGGCGCCACCTGGCGCGGCGGTTTGCTGGCTGGCGCGCTGTTTGGTCTGGAGTTCTTCTTCATTGCCGAAGGCTTGCAACTGACCACGGCGGCGCACATGTCGGTGTTTCTCTACACAGCGCCGATCTTTACCGCGTTGGGCGTGCATTGGCTGCTGCCGAGTGAGCGTTTAAGACCGGTGCAGTGGCTGGGGATTTTTCTCGCCTTCGTTGGCATTGCCATTGCGTTTGCCGGTGGCGTGTCCTGGGACAACCTCGATCACCGCATGTTGATGGGCGATGCCTTGGGTGTACTGGCCGGCGCGTCGTGGGGCGCGACCACCGTGGTGGTGCGTGCCTCGCGTCTGTCGGAAGCGCCAGTGACCCTGACGCTGTTTTATCAACTGATCGTCGGCTTCGTCGGCCTGCTGCTGATCGCGATCCTCAGCGGTCAGGTCACCCATGTCAGCCTGACCACGGTGGCGGTGGCCAGCGTGCTGTTTCAGGGATTGGTGGTGTCGTTCTTCAGTTACCTGACGTGGTTCTGGCTGCTGCGCCGTTATCTGGCGGCGAACCTCGCGGTGTTTTCGTTCATGACGCCGTTGTTCGGTGTCACGTTCGGCGTGGTGCTGCTGGGTGAAGAGCTGAGCCTGAACTTTGTGATCGGCGCGGTGCTGGTTCTGCTCGGGATCACTTTTGTGAGCGCAGAGCAGTGGGTGCGACGTCGTTTGCGCAAAGCACTTGGGCAACCCTGATCGGGCGCAGCAGCAAGCCTGCGGCAATGATAAAACCGCCGCTGGCGATCACCAGCGCGGGTTGCAAGCCACCGCTGAAATGGCTGCTCAACGCGGCCAGCAACGGCCCGCTGAGCTGACCCACGGCGAAGCACGCGGTCAGCAGCCCGGCATTGCGCTGGGTGGCGTGGGGTGCCAGTTCCCGGGAGCGCTGCATCACCAGTTGCATGCAGGCCAGGAACGGCCCGCCACACAGGATCACCCCCAGCGCCAGGCCGGCACCGCTGCCCAACAGGCAAGCAAACACCCCGGCGGCCTGTAGCCATAGCGTCGCCATCAGCCAATGACGAGTTGCGTTCGGGTTGTGCCGACGCAGGCTCACCAACACGACCCCGGTTGCCGCCGCCAGACCAAAGCACGGCCAGAACAGATCGGCTTGCCATTGCCCATGGAACTGCGCGCTGGCCATTTGTGAGAGGAAAGTGGCCGGGATGATGTAGCCCAAACCGTACAACCCATAGATCACCGGTAAACGTCCGACGCCTTGGGTGCCCGACGTGGCGACAGGCGATGTCATCGTTGAAGTGGCGGCCGGCTGCGGCAGGAACGGCAGAATCCCCAGCAGCATCACCAGCCCGACACCGGCATACACCAACCACAAGGTCGCGGACGTTTGCCCCAGCAGGTTCGAGCCCAAGGCCAACAACCCTGTCAGAAAAATCCCCAGACCCGGCCCGGCAAACACCAGGGCGCCGAGTCGCGGACGACCGGCCGCCGCTGCCAGCGGTTGGCTCAAGGCGGTAATCATCACCAACACCCAGGCGCTGGCGACGCCCGTGCCGAAACGCAGTGCCAGATGCGCCCAGAACCCGTTGGTCCAGAACGAGTCCAGGGTCAGCAATACACACAACCACAAACCGCCGAGCAGGCGCCTGCGAACCTGATCGGGGCGACGGGCGAACATCGCGTCCACCGCGCCGACGAAGTAACCAAGGTAGTTGGCGGCGGCAATCAGACCAGCGGCAGTCAGGTCGATCTGACCCTCGCTGAGCAAGTGCGGCAGTTGTGGGGTGAGGGCGAAGCGCCCGATGCCCATGGCCATCATCAGGGCGACAAAACTGGCGGTTAAGCGAATCAGAGGGGACATGGTCTGAGTTCCGTTTCGAGGATCAATGACCGTCAGGCTAGGACTGATTGACTTTCTTTAAAAATGAATAATAGTGAAAAGCTTGTTCTGATTTGGAGAATGGCGTGGAATTCAGCCAATTGCGGATTTTCCAGGCGGTGGCGGAAGAGGGCTCCATCACCCGTGCGGCTGAACGCCTGCATCGCGTGCCCTCCAACCTGTCGACCCGGCTTAAACAGCTCGAAGAGCAACTCGGTGTCGAATTGTTCGTGCGCGAGCGTCAGCGTTTGCAGTTGTCGCCTGCGGGAAAAGTCCTGCTGGACTACACCGCCAAGCTGTTCGCCTTGCACGACGAAGCTCACGCGGCGGTGCAGGGCGGGCAACCGGCCGGGGATTTTGTACTGGGCACTATGTACAGCACCGCCGCGATTCACTTGCCTGAGCTGTTGGCGCTTTATCACCGGCGCTACCCGGCGGTGAATCTGCAAGTGCAGTCGGGGCCCAGCGGCGAATTGCTCGAAGGGCTGCTCACCGGGCGCCTCGATGCGGCACTGGTGGACGGTCCGCTGGAACTGGCCGGGCTCGATGGCGTGCCGTTGTGCGACGAACGGTTGGTGTTGATCAGCGAGGCCGATCATCCGCCGGTGCGCAGTGCGCTGGATGTCGAAGGGCGTTCGGTGTTTACGTTTCGCCAGGGCTGTTCCTACCGAATGCGCCTGGAAGCCTGGTTCGCCCATGATCACGCGGCGATGGGCCGGGCCATGGAGATCGAGTCTTATCCTGGAATGCTGGCCTGCGTGATTGCCGGCTCCGGCGTGGCGCTGATGTCGGAGTCAATGCTCGCCAGCCTGCCGGGGCGCGAAAGCGTGGCGGTGCACCCGCTGGCCGAGCCGTTCGCCAGCGCGACCACCTGGCTGATGTGGCGCAAAGGCATGGTTGGGGCCAATCTGAATGCGTGGATCGAGCAGCAGCAGGCGGTGTATCCGTCGGCAGCGATTCAGGCCCAGGCAGTTTCTTGAACCAACGTCCAAGGATTTGGATCAATTCAGTAACAGATCATTGCGATCTTGAGCGAGCATTGCGTAGGACTTCGGACTATTATCAGTGCGAAGGGGCTACAGAACTTCGGCCGCTCGGCACGACCCTGAAGGGGGGCATCATGAAAGAGAAAATCCAAAACTGGCTGCATGACCTGGGTGTCGCACTCGGTTTGATTGAACCGCCTCTGCAACCGGTGCCAATTCGCACTGACGACGAACAACGTCGACGTCAGCAGCGCCGCCGGTAAGTCTGGCAAATCACCTGTGGCGAGGGAGCTTGCTCCCGCTGGGGCGCGCAACGGCCCCATTCATCGCCACTCAGGTGGGTCAGGTTGAGCGCGAGTGCAGCTTGCGATTGCTGCGCAATCGAGCGGGAGCAAGCGCCCTCGCCACAGAGGTTCATTCGGCCCATCGGATGTATTTAGCAATCCGTTTCAATACCGCCCAATCTCAATCAAGAACCGGATCAAGTCATTCGCCGTCTTGGCAGTCTTGAACATCCGGTCTTCTTCGGCGGTGAACGCCGTCAACCCCAGCTGATCCTCCAGATGGAAGATCAACTCTTCAATATCCTCTTTATCCAACCCCAATTGCACCAGGCTGGTGTTGTCGTCGAAGTCATCCTGATTTTCCAGCAGGCGGCGGATGCGATGATGCACGGCGGCACGAACGGCGGCTCTTGTCATGAGGTCCTTCTTCGAGAACGTTATGAGGTCCCTGACGCTGAGTACAGCAGGCTTCAGGCGTGTCGGCGCTGCCACTCGTCAATCACCTCGAACCACTGATCACGGCTGACGATCTTCATAAACAGTTTCCTTCAGGCGAAAAAAACGGGTGTGGGGGGGGGGGGGGGGGGGGGGGGGGGGGGGGGGGGGGGGGGGGGGGGGGGGGGGGGGGGGGGGGGGGG
>NZ_JBXANU010000042.1:9606-35573 GCF_058802085.1 Pseudomonas sp. GW822-FHT02G04 | reverse complement strand
AACCTGATTATTGCTTACGAAGCAGGCACAGCAAGGGGGAGCAAGCTCCCCCTTTAGTTTTTACCGGACACTAGTGATGCTCCGCGTGGGAATGCATCCCGTGACGCTCTGCGTCACAGCGTCAACGGCGGACGCGGAGCGTCCATGGCGGCATTCCCACGCGGAGCGTGGGAACGATCATCAACGGAAGGGCCAATAATTATCGGCTTCCTATGTAGGTGCTTTCCCACTGTTACCCATCACCCTTCAAGTAACTGAATGTGTAACCGCCTGCCCGATAACGAGGCATAGGGAAACGCAAAGCCCCGTTTCAGGGCCTCTGAACCTTGCATAAAAAATTAGACACCACGCTGTGCTTGCCGGATTAGAAGGGTTTGCCAATAATAGGCCCGCAATTTGCAACATAGATCGGTTCACTGTCTTTTGCTCTTGCATGAAATTGCAGAGCTGTCAACGTGCCCAAGCGGCATTCTCGGTGCTTCTGTAATTTGTTGTCGCATTGAAGAAATATCGGCTTCGGGCCTGTCGTTAGAATGCCAAGCACTCGCTCGTCGTTGCCTGCGTTGAAATCAGCGCACGGTTCCTAGGACGCAGCACCGCTTTTTGGTTTAACCATTCGCATATTGGGCTGTCGCTCACTCTGCCGTTTTTGCCCTTTACCGATGGAGTCCCAAGATGAAGAAACTCGTGCTGCTTGGCGCCCTGGCACTGTCCGTGCTGTCCCTGCCGACATTCGCCGATGAAAAACCTCTGAAAATCGGTATCGAAGCGGCTTACCCTCCGTTCGCCTCCAAAGCACCGGACGGCAGCATCGTGGGTTTCGACTACGACATCGGTAACGCCCTGTGCGAAGAGATGAAGGTCAAGTGCCAGTGGGTCGAGCAAGAGTTCGACGGCCTGATCCCTGCACTCAAAGTGCGCAAGATCGACGCGATCCTGTCGTCCATGTCGATCACTGAAGACCGCAAGAAGTCCGTGGACTTCACCAACAAGTATTACAACACCCCGGCTCGCCTGGTCATGAAGGCCGGCACTCAAGTCAGCGAAAGCCTGGCTGAGCTGAAGGGCAAGAACATCGGCGTGCAACGTGGTTCGATCCACGAGCGTTTCGCCCGCGAAGTCCTGGCCCCGCTGGGTGCCGAGATCAAGCCTTACGGTTCGCAGAACGAAATCTACCTCGACGTGGCCGCCGGTCGCCTCGACGGCACCGTGGCAGACGCTACCCTGCTGGATGACGGCTTCCTGAAAACTGACGCCGGCAAGGGCTTTGCCTTCGTTGGCCCGGCCTTCACCGACGTCAAATACTTCGGCGACGGCGTAGGGATCGCGGTTCGCAAGGGCGACGCGCTGAAAGACAAGATCAACACCGCGATCGCGGCCATTCGCGAGAACGGCAAGTACAAGCAAATCCAGGACAAGTACTTCGCCTTCGATATCTACGGCAAGTAATCGTCCCCGCAACAAGTCCGAAATGGCGCAAGCAACAGGATCTCTGAGGTTTGCGCCATTTTTTCATCCCAACTTTCGAGGACCTGAATCATGTTGAAAGGCTACGGGGCTGTCATCCTCGATGGCGCATGGCTGACGCTTCAGCTCGCCTTGTCGTCCATGGCCCTGGCCATCGTTCTGGGGCTGATCGGCGTTGCGCTGCGTCTGTCGCCGGTGCGCTGGCTGGCCTGGCTGGGCGATCTGTATTCCACGGTGATCCGCGGTATTCCCGATCTGGTGCTGATCCTGCTGATTTTCTACGGCGGCCAGGACCTGCTCAACCGCGTTGCGCCGATGCTCGGCTATGACGACTACATCGACCTGAACCCGTTGGCCGCCGGTATCGGCACCCTGGGCTTCATCTTCGGTGCGTACCTGTCGGAAACCTTCCGTGGCGCGTTCATGGCGATCCCCAAGGGTCAGGCAGAAGCCGGCATGGCGTACGGCATGAGCAGTTTCCAGGTGTTCTTCCGGGTGTTGGTGCCGCAGATGATTCGCTTGGCAATTCCGGGCTTCACCAACAACTGGCTGGTACTGACCAAGGCTACCGCGCTGATTTCGGTGGTGGGTCTGCAAGACATGATGTTCAAGGCCAAGCAGGCGGCAGACGCTACCCGCGAGCCTTTCACCTTCTTCCTCGCGGTGGCGGCGATGTACCTGGTGATCACCAGCGTCTCGTTGCTGGCATTGCGTCATCTTGAGAAGCGCTACTCGGTAGGCGTAAGGGCGGCTGAGCTATGATCTTCGACTACAACGTCATTTGGGAGGCCTTGCCGCTGTACTTCGGCGGCTTGGTGACCACCCTCAAACTGCTCGCACTGTCGCTGTTCTTCGGTTTGCTGGCGGCACTGCCGCTGGGGCTGATGCGCGTCTCCAAGCAGCCGCTGGTCAACATGAGTGCCTGGCTGTTCACCTATGTGATCCGCGGCACGCCGATGCTGGTGCAGCTGTTCTTGATCTACTACGGTCTGGCGCAATTCGAAACAGTACGTGAAAGCTTCCTCTGGCCATGGCTGTCCAGTGCCTCGTTCTGTGCGTGCCTGGCCTTCGCGATCAACACCAGCGCCTACACCGCTGAAATCATCGCCGGCAGCCTGCGTGCCACGCCGAACGGCGAGATCGAAGCGGCCAAGGCCATGGGCATGTCGCGAATCAAGATGTACAAGCGGATCCTGCTGCCATCGGCCCTGCGCCGGGCGCTGCCGCAGTACAGCAACGAAGTGATCATGATGCTGCAGACCACCAGTCTGGCGTCGATCGTGACCCTGATCGACATCACCGGTGCCGCGCGCACGGTCAACGCTCAGTTCTACTTGCCGTTCGAAGCCTACATCACCGCCGGCGCGTTCTACCTGTGCCTGACGTTTATTCTGGTGCGCCTGTTCAAAATGGCCGAACACCGCTGGCTGGGCTATCTGGCCCCGCGGAAGCATTGATATGGAACGTATCGATCATGCTTTGCCGTGGAGCCACCTGGGCAGTGAACGCCGGATTTCGGTGTTCCGCTTCGGTACTGGCGAGCGCAAGGCCTACATCCAGGCCAGCCTGCACGCCGATGAATTGCCGGGGATGCGCACGGCCTGGGAGCTGAAAAAGCGCCTGACCGAACTTGAAGCTCAGGGCTTGCTCAACGGTGTGATCGAACTGGTGCCGGTGGCCAATCCGCTGGGGCTGGGGCAATTGCTTCAGGGGAACCATCAGGGGCGTTTCGAAGCGGGCAGCGGCAAGAACTTCAACCGGGATTTTGTCGAGCTGAGCGAGCCTGTGGCCGTCGAACTCCAGGGGCTCCTGGGTGATGATCCTCACGCCAATATCCGTGTGATCCGCCAAGCCATGAGCGATCACCTGGCGGCTTTGCCAGAGGCGAGCAGCCAGTTGCAAGGCATGCAGCGCATCTTGCTCAGCCATGCCTGCACTGCTGATGTGGTGCTGGATCTGCATTGCGATTGCGAAGCGGCGCTGCACATGTACGCCTTGCCGCAACACTGGCCGCATTGGCGTTCACTGGCTGCGCACTTGAACGTCAAGGTCGGTCTGCTGGCGGAGGATTCCGGCGGCAGTTCCTTTGACGAAGCGTGCTCGCTGCCGTGGCTGCGCCTGTCGCGTCTGTTCCCGGATGCGCAAATTCCGCTGGCCTGCCTGGCGACTACCATTGAACTGGGTGGTCAGGCCGATACCGGGCGCGCTGAAGCGCAGGCTCACGCCGAAGGCATTCTGGCGTTCCTCGCCGAGCAAGGCTTGATCGGTGGCGAATGGCCGAAGCCTGCGCAAGACGCGTGCGAAGGCATGCCGTTCGAAGGCACTGAATTGCTGTTCGCGCCGCATCCTGGCGTGCTGAGTTTTCTGCGTAAGCCCGGTGAATGGGTTGAAGCAGGCGACGAGATTTTTGAAGTGATCGATCCGCTGGCGGATCGGGTCAGCACGGTGTGTGCTGGTACGTCCGGGGTGCTGTTTGCCATTGAACGGCTGCGTTACGCCCAACCCGGTTTCTGGCTGGCCAAGGTGGCGGGGCGCGAAGCGCTGCGTCACGGGCGCTTGCTCAACGACTGACTGACTGTTTTTGTGAGAACCGACCGCATGTACAAACTTGAAGTCCAAGACCTGCATAAACGCTATGGCAGTCACGAAGTGCTCAAGGGCGTGTCCCTGAAAGCGGCGGCTGGCGATGTGATCAGCATCATCGGCTCCAGTGGCTCCGGCAAAAGTACTTTCCTGCGTTGCATCAACCTGCTCGAGCAGCCGCACGCGGGCAAGATTCTGCTCAACAACGAAGAGCTGAAACTGGTTGCCAACAAGGACGGCGCGCTGAAAGCCGCCGACCCGAAGCAGCTGCAACGCATGCGTTCACGCCTGTCTATGGTGTTCCAGCATTTCAACCTGTGGTCGCATATGACCGCGCTGGAAAACATCATGGAAGCGCCGGTTCACGTGCTGGGTGTGTCCAAGGCTGAAGCCCGCGAGAAGGCCGAGCACTACCTGAACAAGGTCGGTGTGGCTCATCGCAAGGACGCCTACCCAGGGCACATGTCTGGTGGCGAGCAGCAACGTGTGGCGATTGCCCGTGCGCTGGCGATGGAACCCGAAGTGATGCTGTTCGACGAACCGACCTCGGCTCTGGACCCGGAGTTGGTGGGGGACGTGCTGAAAGTCATGCAGGCCCTGGCGCAGGAAGGCCGGACCATGGTGGTGGTGACGCACGAAATGGGCTTTGCCCGTGAAGTGTCGAACCAGCTGGTGTTCCTGCACAAAGGCCTGGTCGAAGAAAGCGGCAACCCGCGTGAAGTGCTGGTGAATCCGCAGTCTGAACGTTTGCAACAATTCCTCTCGGGCAGCCTCAAGTAATCGCTCCCGTTACGCACCAAATTAGGTCATGCTGCGCACCGCGCGCCAGATGGTCTAATTTGGTTGCAGCCGCCTTCGGCTTTAACACTGTCTTCGTTTCGGATTGCCCGCCATGACTGCCCATCGAATTGGTTTCCTGATTTGGCCCAGCACTAAAGCTCTGACGCTTGCGCTGGCTGAGGAGGCCTTGCGTGTTGCCCAGCGTGTGCACCCGGACGTTGTTTACGAATTGTCGTTTTTGCAGGCCGAACCGCCGACCGACGGCGCCTGGCAATTGCCAGGCGAGCCATGGGCCGGCAAGCTCGAAAACTTTCAGAAACTGTTCCTGCTCGCCGACGAACCACCGACTTCTCTCGCGCCACCGCTCAGCAGTGCGCTGAAACAACTGGTGCGAGCCGGTTGTGTGATCGGCGGTTTGTCCGCTGGTGTTTACCCGTTGGCGCAGTTGGGTTTGCTCGACGGTTATCGCGCTGCCGTGCATTGGCGCTGGCAGGACGATTTCGCCGAGCGTTTCCCGAAGGTGATTGCCACCAGTCACCTGTTCGACTGGGATCGTGATCGCCTGACCGCGTGCGGCGGCATGTCGGTGCTCGACCTGTTGCTGGCGGTGCTGGCCCGCGATCACGGCGCCGAACTGGCCGGTGCGGTGTCGGAAGAATTGGTGGTCGAACGCATTCGCGAGGGCGGCGAGCGCCAGCGTATTCCTTTGCAGAACCGCTTGGGTTCCAGCCATCCGAAGCTCACCCAGGCGGTGTTGCTGATGGAAGCCAACATCGAAGAGCCGCTGACCACCGACGAAATCGCCCAGCACGTGTGCGTATCGCGTCGGCAGCTGGAGCGGATCTTCAAGCAATACCTCAACCGCGTGCCGAGCCAGTACTACCTGGAACTGCGCCTGAACAAGGCCCGGCAGATGTTGATGCAAACCAGCAAGTCGATCATCCAGATCGGCCTGTCGTGTGGCTTCTCTTCGGGGCCGCATTTCTCCAGCGCCTACCGCAACTTCTTCGGCGCCACGCCCCGGGAAGATCGCAACCAGCGGCGCAGCAGCAGCCCGTTCGAATTGTCGTCGGTGCCGTCCGAGCGCGGGTGACCAAGTGCCCCATGCTCGGAGCTGAAGGCTGTTTTACTCGTCCATCGCTGAGCTGTCGGAGGATGAAACCTCCATTTCGCCTCGATTGATTACTGCTTCCACGCCGAAATCCGCGCCCGTGCCTTCAAAGTAGTCGATCAGCCGTAACAGGCTCTCCTCGGAAAGCGGATTGCCTCTCAGGCTAATGTTCTCCGCGATGTCCAATGGCATTTCCAGAACGTCACTGGGGACTTCGGTGATTGCGTTTTCGCTCAGGTCTGCCCAATCCAGTTCGGTCAGTTGTAACAGGCCATGTGGTATTTCGGTGATGCCGGTGTTGTTAAGCAGGACGGTCGCCAGGCTCGGCATCTGGCTCAGGTCCAGTGTTTGCCCCAGAGGGTTGTGGCCCAGATCGAGAAAATCAAGCTGTTCCATCCCCACTAATGCGTTTGTCGACTCCGGTGATAAACGGATGCGGCAGTAGGGCAATGACAACGATCTCAGTCGACTCATCTTGAATACCGCGTCAGGAATGTTACCCAGGTTGCACTCGCGCAGCCTGAGGCTTTTGAGGTTGGGGAAGGATTCCAGAAAGCGCCCGATACGGGTCGCGCCGTTGGCACTGCGAAGTTCCAGCGCCGACACATGACTGAAGTCGGCGTTCAGTGTTGGCAGCTCTCCGTTGATGATGGAGGGGACGGTGAGCTCGAACATGGGCTCAAGTGAGTCGCTGAAATCATCCAGCTCGGATTCATGCTGCCAGCACCTCTCAAGAAGCTGTTTGAATTGGTCACGGTTGGCTTGTTCGACAGCCAGTTGGTTGGCATCGAAGAGGGCGCCCGTAACGGGGTGTCGGTCCGGAACGTCGGCGGTCCAGACAGACAAATCATTTCTCAATTGAGCAAGCTCTTCTTCAAGGCGCGTCAGATAGGTGCGGCCTTCCTCCAGCGTGCCCGGCAATTCGTAGACAAACTGACTCGCTTGCTCGACATCCATGCCGGGGTATAGCGCAGTGACGCGATCAATGTCCGCCTCGGGGGCATAGACGGACATGTCGTAAGCGGTATCGAAGTGGTGTCGCTTGATCAGTTCTCGGGCTCTGTTGGAAACCGGATTGTGCGTGAGGTGTATGCCACGCTTGTTGTACAACGAGCTCTCGAACAACCCGGCAGGCAACTCGCTGATACGGTTGTTCGTCAGCAGAAGGGTGTCGAGCCTTGGGTGTTGCAGGGCGCCGGCCGGAATTTCGGACAGGTCGGTGGCGCTCAGATCCAGGTGAGTCAGTTCGCTCATTGTGTCGATGTGGGGTGCGGTTTCAAACGGATTCTTGTACAGATCCAGCGAGGCCAGCTTCTTCAATGAAGTCAGTTTCGACCATGTGGCCGCGTCAATCCTGATGCCGCAATCGCTTAGAACCAGGGCGTGAAGGTCTGTCATTCGAGGGATAGCGTCGGGGAGGGTGGTCAGGGAAAAACGGCGTAACTCCAGGCGGCGCAATCCACTGAATCGCTGTAGAAACCCTGGAATACCCTGCACGGTATGGTTGCCCTCCAGGGATAGCAGCGACACATGAGCGAAATCGGCATTTATTGATGGCAAGTCACCGATTATCGGCTCTGCAAACCTGAGCGTATACCGGCTAGTCTCATCCGGTGCGTCGAAGTCCCGTTCGGTCTGTCGCCGCCAACTGCGCTGGATTTCCTGAGCCAGCAACTTGCGATTGTTTCTCTCGGCTTGTTGATCCAGCTCACTGAGAGGGCGTCCGGTTTCAGGATGAACAGTGGGCGCCTCATTGATCCAGGTGCCCAGGTCCTGATGCAGTCGGACCAGCTCTCTATTCAGGCGTGAGAGTTCAACGCGAGCGCCATCGGGGTGACTCTGCAATGCCTGGACTATGGACTGCAATTGCTCTTGAGACAGGTTGGGGTAAACATCTCGAACCCGGTCATTAAGCGTAGGTGTCTCGCGGTTAGCTCGACTATAGCCCTGCGTGCCACCGGGCAGGCGCATGGTGGTGGGGTCATAGTAGGGTTTGCGATGGGGATTTTTTGCGAACAGTGCGCGTAATGCCGGTTGCTCCAGAGCGTGCTCGACGATGCGTTGTTTGAATGTCCGGGCGTCTCCAGGCGAAGGGCTCAATGCATTGCGTTGTGTATCCGGCAGCGCCTGAAAAAGGGCCTGATAGAAATCACCGGGTACCGATTCACTGTCCTGGTGAATCTGGTAGGTCCCGTCTTCGGCACGCACCAGCGTTTTAAGTGTTGGTACATCGGGCTGACCAATGCTGTCGCGCACGGTCCCTTCATGGGAATAATCCCGCACCTCGATACGCAGCTCGGCAGGCCAGTTGGGTAATGAGTTCAGGCTATGTAAGGCCAGTCGATGGGTATCGGTGGTTTCCAGAGCTTCGGAATAAAGGCCTTCACAGGCTCGGGTTGCGCGTACGGCTTCCATGGCTTTTTGTGCCGCGTCCTTGAGGCGTTGGGGCATGCGATTGTTGTGCAGCTGCCGTAATTCGGTGCCGGTGGCATTGCTCACCAGCTCTTGTGCAATATCGGTCGGTAGTCCCTGCACCTCGTCGAGCAGTTGCTGAACTTGCGGGTTATCAGTCTTTTCCTCTGCGCGGTAGTGCATTTCGAACAGCGATTTGCGGTACCTCAGGGCGAGATCCGCAGTCTGCTGTCGGAGTGTTTGCGTTTGGGTTTCCAGTGCCGGCACAGGAGTATCGACAGGCCATGAGTCGTATCGGCTCAGCAGTAGATATTGCATGGCCGGATCGGCCTTTCGATAGTCCTCGGGTTGGTCGCTGCCGATCTGTTCGATAAAGGTTTCAATGTCCCGATTGATCCTGAAGCGCTTGATCGTGTCTGTCAGCAGCGAAGGCGGGCGATACCGCTCGACATGCGTTTCACGCACTACGTTGTCGTGGTAACCGCTGATCCGCAGGATTTGCTCGCGCTCGGCGCTGCTGAACGATTCAACACTATGGCCGAGGCGACGCATGACCTTTTCCCGGTCCCAGTTCAACGGTTGTTCCAGCTCTGTGTGCCAGGCGCCGTGGTTGTTATGCAGTAGAGTCGGTTGATAAGCATCGGCCCGGTTCGGATGCTCAATTTGAAATGCACCCGACGTGTGATCGGGTTTCACGACATACAGTTTTTCTTCCAGTGGCAGCAGTGTCTTGCCCCCGTGACGATAGAGGCCAAGCTGATCGGGTTTTGATCCTTCGGGCAAACTGAGCGTTTGTTCGTAAGGTGTGAGATCCGGCTGCCAGTAACGGGTTTTTCCCTCAGGCGTCGTGATGGGTTTGAATGGGTCGATAAGCCCGATAGCTTCGCGCGAGAGTAGGCGACTGAAGGCGCCGGCAGCGATGGCGCCACCCACTGCGAAGGTGCCTATCTGGACCACTGTTTCGGCGAGCGTCATCAAGTGCCCCAGCGCTTCTGCTTTCAGCCCTATGGCCAGGTCCACGATGCCTTCGAAGGTTTCGTCGAGTAACTGGTAGGCCATATAGGCCAGCATCAATTCGCCAAGAAACGGAACAAAAGGCAATGCAACAAATGTCGCGATTTCAAGGAGTGTCGACGCCACTTTGCTGAAAGCATCCCACAATGCCCATCGTGCGTTTCGGTCGGCAGAAGCGGTGGAGACGGCGAGTGTACTGGCATCGTTGAGGATCTTGTTCAGCTGCCGCTGATGGAGATGGTTCCACAAGTCCGCTCTGAACGGGGTCATCGAAAACCGGAGGTTGGGCCTGTCGATGGGCGTTTCGCGCCAACTCGGCATTGGGTCGCCATGCTGGTGTGGGTGCCAGGTTACGCTCTGGAGGCGACGATTGAGATCAGCAAAAAAATGTCCCCTTTCTTTGTGGTCGACGAAGCGACTGAAGAACGTTTGGTAAGCGGGAGCGCGTAGCTTGCGGGTTAGCTCGTTCAGGAACGCCAGTGTGTCTGGGTATTGCTTGAGAGGATGCTCCGGATCGTCCGGGATGTAGGCGATGACCCGCGTTGCCTTGCGTGCCCGGTCAAGCTTCGGCATGAACATGACGATGCCGGTCAGTGAGGAGGACATTATTGTCAGGTCGTGACAATAAAGCGGCTGACCATCCAGTCGCGCGCCCGAACGTCCTTCCACAATGCGCAGGATCGAGAGACGGGCGTCCTCTGGAATGTCGCGACGGATGTGCGCCATTTGCAGTGCGGATTTGAGTGCGGTTTTGTGCGAACTGATCACCTTCGATTTCAGCACCGCAGCGGCCACCGGGTTGGTTAGCCCCAGATTGTCTTCAAGGTAAGTGGTGTACTGGGCGCCGATATCCAGTTCCCGGCACAGCAGGGCAAAGGCTGCGACAGTGAGTTTCTGCTTGACCATCGGCAGTGTCTCGAACTGCCCTGTGGGCGACGGTTCGGTGATGAACGTCGAGGCGGACTCATAAGCATCCGCTGCGGTTTCCGATTCCTGAAAATTATGAAGGCAGGCGTCGAGCAGCGATACGGTCCAGGTACGTGCAGCACCCGTCTTGATCCCGAATGCGGGCACTGTTTGAGGCGTGTAGAGGCGCAGGAAAGTGGTTTTGACGTCCAGTGCCAGGTCAAACCGGGTTTTCAGGGCTGCGCTCAAAAGGGGTTCGGCAAAGTCTCGTGCGTTTTGCAGCTTCGACAGCATCGAATCCAGGCGATTTCGATGGGTCCAGTGTTCCTGGCTGAGTTTTTTCAGCGATTCATGTTGCGACGGCGTCGCGGTGCCATGCCAGTCCGGCACCGCAAGCGAGGCTTGTTTGAGGGCGCTACGTGTACCAGGCGAGGCTTCTAATACCCAGCTCGGCAGATTATTGAACAGGTGATGGTAGTGATCGTCCGGTTGTGTGGCGGATTCACTGACGGTGACAGTGGAAGGGCGATCATTTTCGTATCGGCTCATGCGCTATTCCCTTAGCGTTTGGATTGGCCGCCAGCAAAACAGACCATGATGTGTTTGGTGCGGTACATAATTACCGCACTGTCCGACAACCCTGCCTATAACCTGTGTCGACAGTTTAAACTGCGCCTTTGCGACGGTATTTGTCGCATTGCCGTAAACCCGGGCAAAACCGGTGTTTGCGCTATAAGAAGTTGTCGCTTGGCGGCAAGGCCGGGCTGAAAACTGTCCTTACAATCCCCCCATCGCTCGCCAGTTTCAGGCGAGTGTTCCTCATCAGGAGACTCCGATGTCCGTTGAGCACGCTGCGGTAGAACGCGCCGATTTTGACCAGGTAATGGTTCCCAACTATGCGCCTGCCGCTTTCATTCCTGTGCGTGGCGCCGGTTCCCGTGTTTGGGACCAGTCTGGCCGCGAGCTGATCGACTTCGCCGGCGGGATTGCCGTTAACGTATTGGGCCACGCGCACCCGGCGCTGGTCGCTGCATTGACCGAACAGGCGAACAAGCTGTGGCACGTGTCCAACGTGTTCACCAATGAGCCGGCCTTGCGCCTGGCCCATAAGCTGGTCGACGCCACGTTTGCCGATCGTGTGTTCTTCTGCAACTCCGGCGCCGAAGCCAACGAGGCCGCCTTCAAGCTGGCCCGTCGCGTGGCCCATGACCGTTTCGGTACCGAGAAGTACGAAATCGTTGCCGCGCTCAACAGCTTCCACGGCCGTACCCTGTTCACCGTGAACGTCGGTGGCCAGTCGAAGTACTCCGACGGCTTCGGTCCAAAGATCACCGGCATCACCCACGTGCCTTACAACGATCTGGCCGCGCTGAAAGCCGCTGTTTCCGACAAGACCTGCGCGGTGGTTCTGGAGCCGATCCAGGGCGAGGGCGGCGTGCTGCCAGCCGAGCAGTCTTACCTGCAAGGCGCCCGTGAGCTGTGCGATGCGCACAACGCGTTGTTGGTCTTCGACGAAGTGCAGACCGGCATGGGCCGCAGCGGCGAGCTGTTCGCCTACATGCATTACGGCGTCACCCCGGACATCCTGACCAGCGCCAAGAGCCTGGGCGGCGGTTTCCCGATCGCAGCAATGCTGACCACTGAAGACCTGGCCAAACACTTGGTCGTCGGCACCCACGGCACCACTTACGGCGGCAACCCGCTGGCGTGCGCGGTCGCTGAAGCAGTGATCGACGTGATCAACACGCCGCAAGTGCTGAACGGTGTCAAAACCAAGCACGACAAGTTCAAGTCCCGTCTTGAGCAGATCGGCGAGAAATACGGCCTCTTCACTCAGGTCCGTGGCCTGGGCCTGTTGCTCGGTTGCGTACTGAGCGACGCCTGGAAAGGCAAGGCCAAGGACATCTTCAACGCCGCCGAGCGTGAAGGCCTGATGATTCTGCAAGCCGGCCCGGACGTGATTCGTTTTGCGCCAAGCCTGGTGGTTGAAGACGCCGATATCGATGCCGGTCTGGACCGTTTCGAGCGCGCCGTGGCCAAGCTGACGCAAGCCTGATTCATACAGTGCTCCTCAGCGCCTATCGTAATAGATAGGCGTTGAGATTATTTCCTGTGCCGGGCCTGCCCGGCATTTTTTTCCCCGAGTTGGCGCAATTCGCCAACCTGATGTTAAGAAAGGAGTGACACCATGCTGGTGATGCGCCCCGCGCAAATGGCTGATCTGGGCGAGGTACAGCGTCTGGCTGCGGATAGCCCGATTGGTGTCACCTCCTTGCCGGATGACGTTGAACGCCTGAGCGACAAGATCGCCGCAAGCGAAGCCTCGTTCGCCGCCGAAGTGAGCTTCAACGGTGAAGAGAGCTATTTCTTCGTCCTCGAAGATACCGCCACCGGCAAACTGGTCGGCTGTTCTGCCATCGTTGCCTCGGCCGGTTATTCCGAGCCGTTCTACAGCTTTCGAAACGAAACATTCGTGCACGCCTCCCGCGAGCTGAAGATCCACAACAAGATCCACGTGCTCTCCCAGTGCCACGACCTGACCGGCAACAGCTTGCTGACCAGTTTCTACGTGCAGAGGGAGTTGGTGGGCACGCCTTGGGCGGAGCTCAACTCCCGTGGCCGTCTGTTGTTCGTGGCCAGCCATCCGGAGCGCTTTGCCGATTCCGTGGTGACCGAAATCGTCGGTTACAGCGACGAAAATGGCGATTCGCCGTTCTGGGATGCCATCGGTCGCAACTTCTTCGACCTCAACTACGCCGAAGCCGAGCGTCTGTGCGGTTTGAAGAGCCGCACGTTCCTCGCCGAGCTGATGCCGCATTACCCGATCTACGTGCCGTTGCTGCCGGACTCCGCTCAAGAGGCGATGGGCCAGGTGCACCCGCGGGCGCAAATCACTTTCGACATCCTGATGCGCGAAGGCTTCGAGACCGATCACTACATCGATATTTTCGATGGTGGCCCAACCTTGCACGCCCGCGTCTCGGGGATCCGTTCGATCGCCCAGAGCCGTGTAGTCCCGGTGAAAATCGGTGAGCCGGTCAAAGGCGCCGGTCGTCAGTATCTGGTGGCCAACGCCCAGTTGCAGGATTACCGCGCTGTGTTGCTCGAGCTTGATTACGCGCCGGGCAAACCTGTGACCCTGGATCTTGAAGCGGCCGAAGCCTTGGGCGTCGGTGAAGGTGCCAGCGTGCGCCTGGTGGCGGTTTGACGCCTGCTTCCTGGAGAGAAATGTCTGGAAAGCAGCGAAATTTCGCGGGTGGCGCAAGCGGCCCGTTTGAGGAGATAGCATGATCGTTCGTCCCGTACGCAGCAGCGATTTACCCGCTCTGATCGACCTGGCCCGCAGCACCGGCACTGGCCTTACCACCTTGCCGGCCAACGAAGAGCGTCTGGCCCATCGGGTTGGCTGGGCCGAAAAAACCTTCCGCGGCGACGCCGGGCGGGGCGATGCGGACTACCTGTTCGTACTCGAAGACGACAATGGTCGCGTGGTCGGTATTTCCGCGATTGCCGGCGCCGTCGGCCTGCGTGAGCCCTGGTACAACTTCCGGGTGGGCCTGACGGTCAGCGCCTCGCAAGAGCTAAACATCTACCGCGAAATTCCGACGCTGTTCCTGGCCAACGACCTGACCGGCAACTCTGAACTGTGCTCGTTGTTCCTGCACGCCGATTACCGCAGTGGCCTCAACGGCCGCATGCTGGCCAAGGCGCGGCTGCTGTTCATCGCCGAGTTCCCGCAACTGTTCGGCAACAAGATCATTGCTGAAATGCGCGGCATGTCCGACGAAGCCGGGCGTTCGCCGTTCTGGGAAAGCCTGGGCCGGCATTTCTTCAAGATGGAATTCAGCCAGGCCGATTACCTCACTGGCGTGGGCAACAAGGCGTTCATCGCCGAACTGATGCCGAAATTCCCGCTGTACACCTGCTTCCTGTCGCCAGACGCGCGCAACGTGATCGGCCAGGTGCATCCGGACACCGAGCCGGCCCTGGCGATGCTCAAGAGTGAAGGTTTCAGTTACCAAGGCTACGTCGACATCTTCGACGCAGGCCCTGCGGTGGAGTGCGAAACCGCCAAGATCCGCGCGGTGCGCGACAGCCAGGCGCTGGTGCTGGCCATCGGCACCCCGGGTGATGACGCCACGCCGTTCCTGATCCATAACCGCAAGCGCGAAGACTGCCGGATCACTGCCGCGCCAGCACGCTTCGCCGCTGGCACGCTGGTGGTTGATCCGCTGACCGCCAAACGTCTTCAACTCAACGCTGGCGATCAAGTACGCGCCGTTCCGTTGTCTGCAGCTCGGGAGTCGAAATAATGAATTCGCTATACATCGCCGGTGAATGGCTGGCCGGCCAGGGTGAAAGCTTTCAATCGGTGAACCCGGTGACCCAGCAAGTGCTGTGGGCCGGCGAAGGCGCCACTGCCGCTCAGGTCGAGTCGGCCGTGCAAGCCGCGCGTCAGGCGTTCCCGGGCTGGGCCCGTCGTACCCTGGAAGAGCGCATCAGTGTGCTGGAAGCCTTTGCCGCCGCGCTGAAGAATCACGCTGACGAACTGGCTCGCACCATCGGTGAAGAAACCGGCAAACCCTTGTGGGAAGCGGCGACTGAAGTCACCAGCATGGTCAACAAGATTGCCATATCGGTGCAGAGCTACCGCGAACGGACCGGCGAGAAGAGCGGCCCGCTGGGCGACGCCACCGCCGTATTGCGTCACAAGCCGCACGGCGTGGTGGCGGTGTTCGGTCCTTACAACCTCCCCGGTCACTTGCCAAACGGTCACATCGTGCCGGCGCTGCTGGCCGGTAACAGTGTGCTGTTCAAGCCCAGCGAACTGACGCCGAAAGTCGCCGAACTGACGGTCAAGTGCTGGATCGAAGCCGGTCTGCCGGCGGGCGTGCTGAACCTGCTGCAAGGTGCTCGCGAAACCGGTATCGCCCTGGCGGCGAACCCGGGCATCGACGGTCTGTTCTTCACCGGTTCCAGCCGTACCGGCAATCATCTGCACAAGCAGTTTTCCGGTCGTCCAGACAAAATCCTCGCGCTGGAAATGGGCGGTAACAACCCGTTGGTGGTGGATCAGGTTGCGGATCTCGATGCGGCCGTTTACACCATCATTCAGTCGGCGTTCATTTCTGCCGGCCAGCGTTGCACCTGCGCCCGTCGCTTGCTGGTGCCGCAAGGCGCCTGGGGCGATACGCTGCTGGCGCGTCTGGTGGCGGTCAGCTCGACCATTGACGTCGGTGCGTTCGATCAGCAACCAGCGCCGTTCATGGGCTCGGTGATTTCCCTCGGCGCTGCGAAAGCCCTGATGGAAGCGCAAGAGCATCTGTTGGCCAATGGCGCCGTGGCGCTGCTGGAAATGACTCAGCCTCAGGCTCAGGCTGCCTTGCTGACCCCTGGCATTCTGGACGTGACTGCGGTTGCCGATCGTCCTGACGAAGAGCTGTTCGGTCCGCTGCTGCAAGTGATCCGCTACGCTGATTTTGAAGCGGCGATCGCTGAAGCCAACGACACCGCTTATGGTTTGGCGGCCGGCCTGCTGTCGGATTCCGAAGCGCGTTATCAGCAGTTCTGGCTGGAAAGCCGTGCTGGTATCGTCAACTGGAACAAGCAGCTGACCGGTGCTGCGAGCAGCGCGCCATTCGGCGGCGTCGGCGCCTCGGGCAACCACCGCGCCAGTGCCTACTACGCGGCGGATTACTGCGCGTACCCGGTGGCCTCGCTGGAAACCCCGAGCCTGACCTTGCCAGCGGCCCTTACACCCGGCGTGCGCATGTCGTAACGCCCATTCGCGGGCAAGCCTCGCTCCTACGGGATTGCGCAAAACCTGTAGGAGCGAGGCTTGCCCGCGAAGGCCGCGACGCGGTCGCACTGAACAGTTAGTTACTGAAGCCTATAACAACAGATTCTCGTGGAGCCTCGCTGATGAAATCCTATGAAGTCAATTTTGACGGTCTAGTGGGGCCGACCCATAACTACGGTGGCCTGTCCTACGGCAACGTCGCCTCCCAGAGCAACAGCCAGCAATCCTCGAACCCGAAGGAAGCCGCGCTGCAAGGTCTGGCGAAAATGAAAGCGCTGATGGATATGGGCTTTCAGCAAGGTGTGCTCGCACCACAGGAACGCCCTGACGTAGCCGCCCTGCGCCGCTTGGGTTTCAGCGGCACCGACGCGCAAGTGATCGAGCAAGCCGCCAAAGACGCGATGCCGCTGCTGGTTGCCAGTTGCTCGGCGTCGAGCATGTGGGTGGCCAACGCCGCCACGGTCAGCCCGAGTGCCGACACCGCCGACGGTCGTGTGCATTTCACCGCCGCTAACCTGAACTGCAAATACCACCGCAGCATCGAGCACCCGACCACCAGTCGCGTGCTGGGCGCGATGTTCGCTGACCAGAAACACTTCGCTCACCACGCCGCGTTGCCGGCCGTGGCGCAGTTCGGTGACGAAGGCGCGGCCAACCACACCCGTTTCTGCCGTGACTACGGCGAAGCCGGCGTCGAGTTTTTCGTGTTCGGTCGCAGCGCGTTCGACACCCGTTATCCGTCCCCGCAGAAGTACCCGGCGCGCCAGACCCTCGAAGCCTCCCAGGCCGTCGCTCGCCTGCACGGCTTGAGCGATGACGGCGTGGTCTACGCCCAGCAGAACCCTTCGGTGATCGATCAGGGCGTGTTCCATAACGACGTGATCGCCGTGGGCAACGGCGAGGTGCTGTTCTATCACGAGGACGCCTTCCTCGACACCGACCAGATGCTCGCTGAGCTGCAAGGCAAACTGGCAAAAGTCGGTGGGAAATTTCAGTCGATCTGCGTACCGCGTTCCGCGGTCACCGTGGAAGACGCCGTTCGTTCCTACCTGTTCAATAGCCAACTGCTGTCGCGTCCTGACGGCTCCATGCTGTTGATCGTGCCGGAAGAATGCCATGGCAACGAACGCGTCTGGCAGTACCTGCAAGGCCTGACCAGCTCTGGTGGCCTGATCCGCGAAGTGAAAGTCTTCGATCTCAAGCAGAGCATGCAGAACGGCGGTGGCCCGGCTTGCCTGCGGTTGCGCGTCGCCCTCAACGAAACCGAGCTGGCGGCCGTCAACCAAGGGGTTATCATGACGGCTCCGTTGTACGGCACATTGACCGAGTGGGTCGAAAAGCACTACCGCGACCGCATGACCGAAAACGATCTGGCGGACCCGCAATTGTTGCTTGAGTGCCGGACGGCACTGGATGAACTGACGCAAATCCTTAAACTGGGCGCGGTTTATCCATTCCAGATCAATTGATATCTCCAGACGAGAGCGTAAATACATGAGCGATACCCTGCAGCTGATCCTTGAAGACACCGACGGCACGCAACTGGAAACTTCCTGCACCCGCGTCGCGGTCCTGTGGCAAGGCAAAGAGCTGTGGATCCAGCAGGACGGCCGTGGCCAGTTGCTGATCGGCGTGGACGTCGAAGAGGGTGACGCTGAATACGCCAACCTGCTGCTGCGCCCATTGGCGACTAATCTGGTAAGTCTGCAACTGGAGATGGAACCGGCCGAGCTCGGCGATGATGAGGACCACGTGCACGGCCCGGATTGCAATCACGATCACTAAGGAAACCGCTCTATGCTCGCCCTCGGCAAACTGCTTGAACTGACCCTCGCCGGCCGCGAACCGGCGGAGAAGACTCAACTGACTGTCGAAGGCGTGCGGATGCGCTGGTTGAGCGAAGGTGCGCTGGAAGTTCGGCCACCTGAGGCTCGCGACAATGGCCTGGATCTGCTGCTTTCGGCCGGTATCCATGGCAATGAAACAGCGCCGATCGAGCTGCTCGATCGCCTGTTGCACGACATCGCCCGCGGTGACTTGAAGCCGCGCGCCCGTATTCTGTTTCTGTTCGGCAATCCCGAGGCCATCCGCCGCGGTGAGCGTTTTATCGAGCAGGACGTCAATCGGCTGTTCAACGGCCGTCACGAACAAAGCAGCGGTTCCGAGGCCTTGCGCGCCTGTGAGCTGGAGCGGCTGGCGGCGACGTTCTTCAGCCTGCCGGACCGCAACCGTCTGCACTACGACCTGCACACGGCGATCCGTGGCTCGAAAATCGAGCAGTTCGCTTTGTATCCCTGGAAAGAAGGTCGTCAGCATTCACGCCTGGAACTGGCTCGCCTGCGCGCCGCCGGCATGGAGGCGGTGCTGTTGCAGAACAAACCGTCCATCGTCTTCAGTTCCTACACCTACGACAAGCTCGATGCCGAGTCCTTCACCCTGGAGCTGGGCAAGGCTCGTCCGTTCGGGCAGAACGAAGGGGTCAACGTCAGTCTGCTGGAAACCCGCCTGAAGCAGATCATCGAAGGCACCGAGCCGCCAATGACTGACGGTGGGCTGGATGGTTTGCAGTTGTTCAGCGTGTCGCGGGAAGTCATCAAGCACAGCGATAACTTCCGCCTGAACCTGCCGGCGGACATCGAAAACTTTTCGGAATTGAAAGTGGGTTATGTGCTGGCCGAGGATATCGCCAATACCCGCTGGATCGTCGAAGAGCAGGGCGCCCGGATCATCTTCCCGAACCCCAGGGTCAAGAACGGCCTGCGCGCCGGCATCCTGATCGTGCCGACCACCGACGAAAACCTGGTCTGACTGTCGTGGAATGATCGTTCCCACGCTCCGCGTGGGAATGCAGCCCGGGACGCTCCGCGTCCCTGCCGAAGCGGACGCAGAGCGTCCATTGAGGCATTCCCACGCAGAGCGTGGGAACGATCGTACGACTAGACAGCTACCGCGCGAGGCTCGCTGCGGCGCAATGCGCGAGTCTTGTGCAGCGTATCCGCACACGTCTTCGCCGCTTCCTGACCTTTATGCACGAAATGCTCGAAGAAGAACTTCTGATGTTCTTCACCGGCATGGAAGTGGTGCGGGGTCAAAACCACCGAGAACACCGGCACTTCGGTTTCCAGCTGAACCTGCATCAGGCCGCTGATCACCGACTGGGCGACGAATTCGTGGCGATAGATACCGCCATCGACCACCAGGCCCGCGGCGACGATGCCGGCATAACGACCGGACTTGGCCAGCAATTTGGCGTGCAGCGGAATTTCAAAGGCGCCGCCGACTTCGAAGAAATCGATGTCCGACTCCTGATAACCCTGAGCAATCATTTCAGCGACGAAGCCTTTACGGCTCTGATCGACGATTTCCTTGTGCCAGCAGGCCTGGATGAACGCGACGCGCTCGCCCTGATGGTTTTTGCTTTTGCTATCGATTGCGGTGGGTTGCATGTTCTGACTCCTGTTTGTGTGAAAAACAGGGCGTTATGAATCGAATGGGATTTAAGGGTACGCAGGCACACGTGTCTGCGGACGGCGCTTTGGTACAGAACCTGGGCGGCGTCAATCCCGTTCTCTCTTCATCCGGACTATGACCGTCGGCCCCGGGATCACACCGGGTCTGCTGACCTTGTCGCCATCACAGCTATTGCCGTGCCTGTCGCCAAGCGCTCGCGGGCTATGCGCATTGCGCGCAATTACCGCCGGTGGGGAGTTACACCCCGCCCTGAGAACGTTTTTGCCGCCAGATTGTTTGGCGGCGAAGCGTTTTTAACACATATTTACGGGGCGTGCATGGCTGCTTTCTGATGATTGCTATCGGGTTTTCCGAAGGCATAAAGCGCCTTTTCCTCGTCCAAGGCTTGATTAATTGTCGGCATGACCGCAGTAATTCCTTTCCGAAACGGATTTTTCCCCTGTTAACCGAGGCCAGATTCATGAGCGTTATCGATCTTCGCAGCGACACCGTCACTCAACCGACCGCAGGGATGCTCGACGCGATGGCCAATGCGGCCACCGGTGACGACGTTTATGGCGAAGATCCGACGGTCAATCGTCTGGAAGCCGAGCTGGCAACACGACTGGGTTTTGCCGCGGCGCTGTTTGTTCCGACGGGCACCATGAGCAACCTGCTGGGCTTGATGGCCCACTGCGAGCGCGGTGACGAGTACATTGTCGGTCAGCAGGCCCACACCTATAAGTACGAAGGTGGCGGCGCGGCGGTGCTCGGTTCAATCCAGCCGCAGCCGCTGGAAGTGCAAGCCGATGGTTCGCTGGACCTGGCGCAAGTCGCCGCCGCGATCAAACCAGACGACTTCCACTTCGCCCGCACCCGTTTGCTGGCCCTGGAAAACACCATGCAGGGCAAGGTGCTGCCGCTGGAATATCTGGCCCAGGCTCGCCGCTTCACTCGTGAGCATGGCCTGGCGCTGCATCTGGATGGGGCGCGGCTCTACAACGCGGCGGTCAAGCTGGGTGTCGATGCACGGGAGATCACTCAGCATTTCGACTCGGTGTCGGTTTGTCTGTCCAAAGGCTTGGGTGCGCCGATTGGTTCGGTGCTGTGCGGCTCGGTCGAGTTGATCGCCAAGGCTCGGCGTTTGCGCAAGATGGTCGGTGGCGGCATGCGCCAGGCCGGGATTCTCGCGGCGGCGGGGCTGTATGCGCTGGATAATAATGTTCAGCGCCTGGCCGACGACCATGCCAATGCACAGTTGCTGGCCGAAGGCCTGCGCGCGGCGGGTTATGAGGTCGAGCCGGTGCAGACCAACATGGTTTACGTAAAAATGGGCGACAAGGCCGAAGCGATCAAGGCCTTCGCCGCGACACGCGGGATAAAGCTCAGCGCTGCCGCTCGTCTGCGAATGGTCACGCACATGGACGTCAGCCGTGCGCAAATCGAGCAGGTCGTCGCTACATTCGTCGAGTTTTCCCGCATCTGATCGCGTTAGCGGTCCAATTGACCGTTTCTATCGTATAAACACGCTGTACCCCGCGCGCAGGGCCGATATAATGCGGCCCTTTGCCGTCGCTTCGTCTGTTGACGTTTCGCACAGGCCTTTGGCCGCAGCCTCCGTGGAAGAACCTAATGAAAAGCGCAGAAATCCGTGAAGCCTTCCTTCGCTTCTTCGAAGAGCAAGGCCACACCCGTGTAGCCTCCAGCTCTTTGATTCCGGGCAACGACCCAACCCTGCTGTTCACTAACGCGGGGATGAACCAGTTCAAGGACTGCTTCCTGGGCCAGGAAAAGCGCGCGTACACCCGCGCCGTCAGCAGCCAGAAATGCGTGCGTGCCGGCGGCAAGCACAACGACCTGGAAAACGTCGGTTATACCGCCCGTCACCACACCTTCTTCGAAATGCTGGGTAACTTCAGCTTCGGTGATTATTTCAAGCGTGACGCCATCACCTACGCCTGGAACTTCCTGACCTCCGAGAAGTGGCTGAACCTGCCCAAAGAAAAGCTCTGGGTCACCGTCTACGCCAGCGATGACGAAGCGTACGACATCTGGACCAAAGAGATCGGCGTTCCGGCCGAGCGCATGGTTCGTATCGGCGACAACAAGGGTGCGCCGTACGCTTCCGACAACTTCTGGACCATGGGCGATACCGGCCCGTGCGGTCCTTGCACCGAGATTTTCTACGATCACGGCGCCGACATCTGGGGTGGCCCACCGGGCTCGCCGGAAGAAGACGGCGACCGTTACATCGAAATCTGGAACAACGTGTTCATGCAGTTCAACCGCACCGCCGATGGCGTGTTGCACCCGTTGCCAGCCCCGTCGGTGGATACCGGCATGGGTCTTGAGCGGATCAGTGCCGTGCTGCAGCACGTTCACTCGAACTATGAAATCGACCTGTTCCAGAGCCTGCTGAGCGCATCGGCCAAGGCCATCGGCTGCACCAACGACAATCAGGCTTCCCTGAAAGTCGTGGCTGACCACATCCGCTCTTGCGGCTTCCTGATTGCCGACGGCGTGCTGCCGTCCAACGAAGGCCGCGGTTATGTGTTGCGCCGGATCATTCGTCGCGCTTGCCGTCACGGCAACAAACTGGGCGCCAAGGGCAGCTTCTTCTACCAGATCGTTGCGGCCCTGGTCGCCGAGATGGGCGAAGCGTTCCCAGAACTGAAATCCCAGCAGGCGCACATCGAGCGCGTGCTGAAGGCCGAAGAAGAGCAATTCGCCAAGACCCTGGAGCAGGGCCTGAAAATCCTCGAGCAGGATCTGGCTGAACTCAAAGGCGACGTGGTGCCGGGCGACGTGGTGTTCAAACTCTACGATACGTACGGTTTCCCGATGGACCTGACTGGCGACATCGCCCGTGAACGCAGTCTGACCATCGACGAAGCAGGCTTCGAGCGCGAAATGGAAGCCCAGCGCGTGCGTGCCCGCTCCGCCAGCTCCTTCGGCATGGACTACAACAGCCTGGTCAAGGTTGATGTGGCCACCGAGTTCACCGGTTACACCGCTCACAGCGGCTCCGCCAAAATCGTTGCTCTTTATAAAGAAGGGCAATCGGTCGACGTACTGAGCGAAGGCGAAGAGGGCGTGGTCGTTCTCGATCAGACGCCGTTCTATGCCGAATCCGGTGGTCAGATTGGTGATTGCGGCTTCCTCCAGGCTGGCGCTGCGCGTTTCGACGTGCGCGACACCACCAAGACCGGCGGTGCGTTCCTGCACCACGGCGTGCTGGATTCGGGCAGCCTGATCGTAGGTGCTCCGGTGGAGACTCATGTCGATGCCGAAGTGCGCCACGCGACGTCGCTGAACCACTCGGCGACTCACTTGTTGCACGCCGCATTGCGTCAGGTGCTGGGCGAGCACGTTCAGCAGAAAGGCTCGTTGGTCGACAGTCAGCGTCTACGCTTTGACTTCAGCCACTTCGAAGCCATCAAGCCTGAGCAGTTGAAGGCGCTGGAAGACATCGTCAACGCCGAGATTCGCAAGAACTCCGAAGTTGAAACCGAAGAAACCGACATCGATACCGCCAAGCAGAAAGGCGCCATGGCGCTGTTCGGCGAGAAGTACGGCGACAGCGTACGCGTGCTGAGCATGGGCGATTTCTCCGTCGAACTGTGCGGCGGTATTCACGCCACCCGTACCGGCGACATCGGCCTGCTGAAAATCATCAGCGAAGGCGGTGTGGCTTCGGGTGTGCGTCGTATCGAGGCAGTCACCGGTGCCGCGGCACTGGCCTACTTGAACGCGGCTGAAGAACAACTCAAGGAAGCGGCCAACCTGGTCAAGGGCAGCCGCGATAACCTGATCGACAAGCTGTCGGCTGTGCTGGAGCGCAACCGTCTGCTGGAGAAGCAACTCGAGCAGTTGCAGGCCAAGGCGGCCAGTGCGGCGGGCGACGATCTGTCGGCTTCTGCTTTGGACGTCAAGGGCGTGAAAGTGCTGGCCGTGCGTCTGGACGGTCAGGACGGCAAGGCGCTGCTGGCGCTGGTCGATCAACTGAAAAACAAACTCGGCCGCGCAGTGATCCTGCTCGGCAGTGTCCATGAGGAAAAGGTCGTTCTGGTTGCAGGCGTGACCAAAGACCTGACTGGCCAACTCAAAGCCGGTGATTTGATGAAACAGGCTGCTGCGGCAGTGGGCGGGAAGGGCGGTGGTCGTCCAGACATGGCGCAGGGCGGTGGTACTGACGCTGGCGCACTGGATGCCGCATTGGCCCTGACTGTTCCATTTGTAGAGCAGGGTTTATAAGGCAGTGTGCCTGGCCCGCGGTCTAGTGGCGGGCCAGAACGCTGTTTGAGTGATTATTGGGCGCCCTTCATGGGCAGAGGCGGCTTTGAAATGGCTTTGATCGTACAGAAATTTGGAGGCACCTCAGTCGGCACTGTCGAGAGAATCGAGCAGGTCGCCGACAAGGTTAAGAAATTCCGCGATGCGGGCGATGACCTGGTGGTTGTGCTGTCTGCAATGAGCGGCGAAACCAACCGTCTGATCGATCTGGCCAAGCAAATCAGTGGCGACGGCCAACCGGTTCCACGCGAACTGGATGTGATCGTTTCCACCGGTGAGCAGGTGACGATTGCACTGTTGGCCATGGCGCTGATCAAGCGCGGCGTGCCAGCGGTGTCGTACACCGGCAACCAGGTACGGATTCTGACGGATAGCGCGCACAATAAAGCGCGTATCTTGCAGATTGATGACCAGAAGATTCGCGGTGACCTGAAGGCCGGTCGTGTGGTGGTTGTCGCCGGTTTCCAGGGCGTCGACGAGCACGGCAATATCACCACGCTCGGTCGTGGCGGTTCCGACACCACTGGCGTGGCGCTGGCGGCAGCCCTGAAGGCTGACGAATGCCAGATCTACACCGACGTCGATGGCGTCTACACCACCGACCCGCGTGTGGTGTCCGTGGCTCAGCGTCTGGACAAGATCACCTTCGAAGAGATGCTGGAAATGGCCAGCCTCGGCTCCAAGGTGTTGCAGATCCGTGCGGTCGAGTTCGCCGGCAAGTACAACGTTCCGCTGCGCGTACTGCACAGCTTCAAGGAGGGTCCGGGCACCCTCATTACTATTGATGAAGAGGAAACCATGGAACAGCCGATCATTTCCGGCATCGCCTTCAACCGCGATGAAGCCAAGCTGACCATCCGTGGCGTGCCAGACACCCCGGGCGTGGCGTTCAAGATTCTCGGCCCGATCAGTGCCGCGAACATCGAAGTCGACATGATCGTGCAGAACGTTGCGCACGATAACACCACCGACTTCACCTTCACCGTGCACCGCAACGACTACCAGGCGGCGCAATCCGTGCTGGAAAACACCGCTCGCGAGATCGGTGCCCGTGAAGTCGTTGGCGACACCAAGATTGCCAAGGTCTCGATCGTTGGCGTCGGCATGCGCTCCCACGCAGGCGTGGCCAGCCGCATGTTCGAATCCCTGGCGAAAGAAAGCATCAACATCCAGATGATCTCGACTTCGGAAATCAAGGTGTCCGTGGTGATCGAAGAGAAGTACCTGGAACTGGCTGTGCGCGCCCTGCACACAGCTTTCGAACTGGACGCGCCGGCCCGACAGGGCGAGTAATGCGTTCCCCCCGAAGGGCGCGGTCTGACCGCGCCCTTCGTTTTTTTGAATGGTGCGTACCAAAACTGTTCTTTTGCTCGCGCTAGTCAATACTCAGGCATGTAGGGCTGCGACCTTTTCGGTTGTAGGTCGGATGCCTTTTTTTTGCAGACTGTTGTCCCTGAAATGAAATGCGTGAGGAGAAAGGTATGCTGATTCTGACTCGTCGGTGCGCAGAAAGCCTGATTATTGGTGATGGCGAAATCACCGTGACCGTGCTCGGCGTTAAAGGAAATCAAGTGCGTATTGGTGTCAACGCCCCGAAAGAGGTGGCTGTGCATCGTGAGGAAATTTACCTGCGTATCAAGAAAGAGAAGGACGAAGAACCAAGCCATTAATTTTTATCGTTTTTTATGTTTGCAAACGGGGAAGAAGCTGGTTAATATACGCCCCGTGTTGCGGAGAGCTGGCCGAGTGGCCGAAGGCGCTCCCCTGCTAAGGGAGTACACCTCAAAAGGGTGTCGGGGGTTCGAATCCCCCGTTCTCCGCCATTATTTGCTTAGTACGTTGTAATCTGGCTTCTTCGGTAAGTTGTTGAAATTACTAGAAAAAGTGCTTTACAAAAAGATTTAACGGCCTATAATGCGCGGCAACAAATGCACTCGTAGCTCAGCTGGATAGAGTACTCGGCTACGAACCGAGCGGTCACAGGTTCGAATCCTGTCGAGTGCACCATTTAAGAGTTGTTTACAGCAATGTGAATAACTTGGCTCCAACCAGTTGTGATCTGGTATAAAAACACAAATGCACTCGTAGCTCAGCTGGATAGAGTACTCGGCTACGAACCGAGCGGTCACAGGTTCGAATCCTGTCGAGTGC
>NZ_JBXANU010000042.1:835-9510 GCF_058802085.1 Pseudomonas sp. GW822-FHT02G04 | reverse complement strand
GTGCACCAAACACCAAAAAGCCCGCGTTTAACGCGGGCTTTTTGCCGTCTGCGATTTGGCTTTTCCTTTGGTACATCCTTTCTCATCGAACTCGATGTGAGCACTGCGCCCTCGCTTGTTGTCGTAGCGGTAGCTCGTGGCTGAATTGCGAGTGCTGATTTTGTCTGGCTTGCCGAGAGCGCTTTCGACGTCCTGCTGACTCATGCCGGCAACCACTCTCTGATTGATGATCGCGATGCGGCGTTCCTTCGCGCTGAGCTGATTTCCACATTTGTCCTCGGACTGACCAACGATCGTCGGCGCTCTCCTTGGGATTTTCATACCTGATGTTTCGCGAACCTCGGCTTCTGGCATCAGGGCTGTCGTGCTGCCTGGCAAAAACGTGCGCACTTCCTGAAGCGAAAGGCTTTCTCCGGCCGTGCAGCTCAAGGTCGTGAAGGTGATGCGTCCGTCAGGGGCTTCGCACCGGTGGACGGTCGTAGCAAGCGCCCAGGGCGGCAGGCAGAGCAGGGCGGCAAGTAAAAAATAATCAGCATTCCATGGCATTCGACGTCCTCCTTGACGGTCCTTATCAAGGGTAGCCGTTACATTTTTCGACAGCGGTGTGTTTTCTTTTCAGGATAAGTCGTCGCAGTTCCATGGATCAGGACAGCGCTCAGGTTTGTCTCGCAAGCGCTTGTTTCAGCCGCGATTTTTTCACGTTTAAAACCGTCAGGCGGTGTTATCATTGCGCCCGTCAGCCCCGCCGGGGCTTGTGGAATACCTCCATGGACTTACCCAGTAGTTACTCAGTATCCCGTTTTTACAATCATGAATTGACTGATTGATCCTTCCGGCGTGCCCCGCTGCTGGGAGTGGAGTTCGCCTATGTCTGAAGTTGAAGTAAAGAAAACGCAGGAAAGCTTGCAGGACCGCCTCGCTCAAGTCGTTGAGCTGCTGCAGCGCCAGCGGGTGGTCGAAGACCTGACTCATCGCCAGGAAGGTCCGCATCACGACCGGGTCGAGAACCTGGTTCACCGGCAAAACCTCGTCGAGTTGCAACGCAAGCTCGATGATCTGCACTCCGCCGACGTCGCCTACATCCTTGAAGCCTTGCCACTGGACGACCGTCTGACCGTCTGGCAATTGGTCAAGGCCGACCGCGACGGCGACATTCTGCTCGAAGTATCCGATTCGGTTCGTGAAACCCTGATCGCCGACATGGACGATCACGAGCTCCTGGCTGCGGCCAAGGACATGGATGCCGACGAACTCGCTGACCTGGCCTCCGAGCTGCCGCGAGACGTCGTCCACGAGCTGATGGAAACCCTCGATGCTCAACAGCGTGAGCGCGTCCGCTCCGCGTTGTCCTATGACGAGGAGCAGGTCGGTGCGCTGATGGACTTCGAGATGGTGACCATCCGTGAGGATGTCAGTCTCGAAGTGGTGTTGCGTTACCTGCGCCGTCTCAAGGAGCTGCCGAGCCACACCGACAAACTGTTCGTGGTCGATTACGACGGCGTGCTCAAGGGTGTGTTGCCGATCAAGCGCCTTTTGGTCAACGACCCGGATAAACAGGTTTCGGAAGTGATGGCCAGCGATCCGGTGAGTTTTCATCCGGACGAAGACGCTTACGAGGCCGCTCAGGCGTTCGAGCGTTACGACTTGATCTCGGCCCCGGTGGTCGACAAGAACGGCAAGCTGATTGGTCGTCTGACTATCGATGAAATGGTCGACCTGATTCGTGAAGAGAGCGAAAACGAAGTTCTCAACATGGCGGGTCTGCGCGAAGAAGAAGATATTTTTGCGTCAGTCTGGAAGTCCCTGCGCAACCGTTGGGCCTGGCTGGCGATAAACCTGATCACCGCGTTCGTTGCATCACGGGTGATCGGCCTGTTCGAGGGCTCTATCGAGAAGCTGGTAGCGCTCGCGGCATTGATGCCGATCGTGGCAGGTATCGGTGGCAACTCGGGTAACCAGACGATCACCATGATCGTTCGGGCCATGGCGCTGGACCAAGTCAGTACCGGTAATACGTCGCGCCTGATGCGCAAGGAGTTGGCGGTCGCCTTGATCAATGGCCTGGTCTGGGGTGGGGTGATTGGTGTGGTGTCCTACCTGCTTTATGGCAGTTGGTCCCTGGGTGTGGTGATGACCGCCGCCATGACGCTTAACCTGTTGCTTGCGGCATTGATGGGGGTGTTGATTCCAATGACCCTGGCGCGGCTTGGACGCGACCCGGCAATGGGGGCCAGTGTGATGATCACTGCAATGACCGACAGTGGTGGTTTTTTCATCTTCCTCGGGTTGGCGACGATTTTCCTGCTCTGACGTTCTGCCTCAAAAGAACCCGCCCAATCGGCGGGTTTTTTTTGGCCGAATTTCAGGCAAAAAAAAGCCAGCAATTACGCTGGCTTGAGCTTTCGGGATGAATCAGGAAGCGTCTGCAGCCATTTCGGCGTCATGGGCGATCAGCGAAACCAGAGCGTTTTGCTGGCGGTGGGAGAGTTGGCGGAAGCGTTGCAGCAGTTCGCGTTCGTGCAATGACAGCTCGGGGCTGTCCAGGCGCATGCTCAATTCTTCGCCCAACGCGCCTTCCTGAATAAGACTCTGCTCAAGGCGCGCGATGATTTCGGAATTCATGCTGCGATGATGATTGCGAGCCACCTCGGCAATGCGTTCACGCATTCCGTCTGGCAGACGTACGACGAACTTGTCAGCCGTACGGCTGGAATAAATTGCCTGTTTCAATGGGCGCATATATTTAACCGGTTAGTTCAGGGGAGCGGTTCTCGGGATTGGCCGCAGGATGTCAGATAGGACAAGCACTCCGACCAAATGTTCAACCTGAATTGATAGAGGCGCGCATCATGCCTCAAATTAGCCAGATCATTGGCGTCAATTCTGTGACAAATATTGATCTGGGTAAAGGCTTAATGCCAGCACCTATTATCAGAAATGCGGACTGGTTTGAAAACATTCCATGAGTCCGTATCGCTGACCGCGTCCTCTTGCCCGACAGGTGATGCCCGAAGACGCCTGAAGGTGCATGCTATGCGGATTCGATCCTTGTTCCTTACCTTGTACAGGATAGTGGCAAATGGCCGATTTACTAGGGCAGACGGACGGTATGGGATAATTTCAGGATGGATGGCAGGCTGATTTATTTAATGGGGCCTTCGGGATCCGGCAAGGACAGCCTCATCGAAGCCGCTCGCGGGCCGTTGCGGGAGCGCAATTGTGAAGTCGTGCGGCGGGTTATTACGCGTTCGGCTGAGTCCGTGGGCGAAGACGCCATCGAGGTGTCCCGCGAAGAGTTCGAGCGACGCAGAAACGAAGGGGATTTCGCGCTGTCGTGGCAGGCCAATGGGCTGGATTACGGTATTCCTGTGCGTATAGACCAATGGCTCAAGGACGGTCGCGATGTGCTGATCAATGCTTCGCGCGGCCACCTGACAGAAGCGCAGCAGCGTTATCCCACGCTGTTGCCGGTGCTGTTGACGGTCAAGGATGAAGTTCTGCGAGAGCGCCTGCTACGGCGGGGGCGTGAAAGCCCGGCAGAAATTGAAGCGAGACTGCGCCGCAATGCACTGTTCATGGCTGACGATACAATCGGTGATACGCAGATCCGTCGACTCGATAACTCCGGCGACCTTGCGGCCACCGTTGCCAGTCTTCTGGAGTTGCTGAGCGTCAGCGCAGAACCGGATCGAACTTGATCTTGCGCCCGGCGATCAGCGCCAGCACGAACAGCGCACTGAACACGCCGCAGGCAATCAGGGGCAGGGTGACGATCGTGTCCTGGACTAATGACAGATGAAGGATGCCACTCAGTAGAGCTAGGATGAGAAACCCTGCGGCTGATTTGGACATGCTGTGCTCCTGATGAGGTGGTTCAAAATACCAAGCGTTCAAAAGACTGCGTGCGCGGTTGAAGACTCTCCTGGCTCACCTCTTGGCTGACAAAACTGCGTTGATCGCTCGTGACTGCCACTTGAGGCGCTTTTTGCAGCTGCAGGTAATGGGGCGTGCGTTGGGCAACCATCGCAGCGTCGTTTTCGGGGAAGAACTGAAAACCCAACAGAACCGCCAGGGCGACTGCATTCGCGACTAAAAGAGCGCTGTTCATGGGGCTGATCTCCTTCGTTCCTTGTGAACAGTCGAAGCAGCCCGCATGCCAAAAGTTTAACGGCTATTAAATCCTTTAAAAACAACGAATTAAGCTATTTTCACAAAATGCCGGCATTGCATTTTGCAATGATGGCATTTTGCGGCGATGCAATTTGCACGGTAAACAAAGCCACGCTACCGCGGGGCGTCTGCCTACACTTAAAAAGCCCTACGGACGACATGACAAAAGCGGGCCTGCCCGTTAACATGCACGCCGTCCATCGCCGCGCATTCCTTGCGCGCGACTCGTGTCTCAGTAGCTCAATTGGATAGAGCATCCCCCTCCTAAGGGGAAGGTTGGCAGTTCGAACCTGCCCTGGGACACCATATATTTCAAGGCCTCCAGCATTTCTTCGTTTCTCTGCTTAACCCTCGTGGGTGCAAGGTGGGTGCAACAGGTATGCTTTAAGCAACGAAAAGCCCTGCTCAGATTGTTATCTGGCGGGGCTTTTTCATAACCGTCGGTGTCATATCAAGCTTAGCTGCCAGTCCTCTACAGGAAGGCGTGAGAGGCGGTCTATCGACTCTTTCCCGATCAATCGTGAAAATGGACGCGCTGCGCGTACCACCAACACGCCCAGACGATGGTGATCACCAGGGAGACGACGCAGAAGATCATGGCCTGACTACGCGTATTGCCAAGATCCTCTCGGGCAAGCAAGCCAAGCGTCTGGATGGCTACTCCCCCAAAAAGCGCCAGGAACCCCATTCGCCAGGCGAACATGCGCTGGCGGTAAACGTCGAAAGCCAGCGGGAGCATAACGGCGCCATAGATTACGGAAAGATAGCGAAGTCTAACGTCTGCATAGTGTGTAAAGACCGAACCACTTGGATCGCCAAGGGAAGGCTGGATATCCGTTATGGCAGAAACGCAGAACATGAGCCCTTGGAAGGCGAGCACCGCTGTGACAATCACGATGACAGTGGGTGGCCGCTTTGGGGAGCTCCGAAGCTCATCGGGCGGCAAACCTTTTGATGCAATCGCGACCTGATTACTCAACGCCGTGCGAATGACGTCAGACAGCCATGCTTGATCGTTGCGGGAAAACCACATACAGATCCGCATCACGCCAATCCCACAGGCCATCATCGCGAGCCCCTCCAGCGGCATGAATGTGGCGTGCGGCCCAGGTACGGCGGTAAACAACGCCAATGCTGTAAAAAGCACACAAAACCCGAACCAGAAGCCCATGAAAAGCTTAACGGACCAGTGCAGCGCAAAACGCCCGGTTAGCACGACCTGGTTTTGGCGCACCTGGAATCGGCCGATGAAAAGTGGCTTGAATGAGTTGCGCACCATAGGGATGACACGCTGGAGCGAAACGCGAGACTCCGTCACCGTTCCCACGGCCGCTTCTCGAAACGGCGTAAACATAGCCCAGTGCCGTGTCGCGGCTTTCAGGCGCTCAACAGATTCCGCCAGTCCGAACGAGCTCTCAAACTCGACCAGATCCGATCCCACCCAAAGTTCCCTCATCCATCGGAACATACAGCCCCCTTCGGGTGCGTCATGCTTGGATTTCACGTTGGTATCGTGGACTTCATATTCGTTGCCAGTAATCTGCAGGGCTGCCTGCGCGCTCAGGGTTCGACCTTCCCTGGTCTCCACCATCATCAACTGCTCAATTCCAGCCCACGATCACGCCGTCAGCGTATGGTCCGCATCCCCGAACCAGGTGCGTACCAGATCGGGCCCAGGCGTACCAGTGTGGTCAAGCACTGCCACATCGACGAAGTTCTTGCCATTGCTTGCGCCATCAGGGTCCACCTTCACGGTGATGTCGCTGCCGGTCTGCACCACTTCGACAAAGTCCGACACCTGGCTGGTGCCGGCGACAAAGTTGGCCTTGAGCAGCGCGGAGAGGTCGATTTTGTCTCCTTCGGCGTAGTTGTAGTCGAGGATATGGTCGCCGCCTTCATTCACGTTGAAGTAGGCGAACACGTCGGCTCCCGCGCCGCCGCTGAGCGTGTCTGCGCCGCCACGGCCCACCATGATGTCGTTGCCGTCGCCGCCACTGATCGTGTCTGCGAGCATGGTGCCCACCAGAGTGCCGCTGGATTCTCCGTGGTAACTGACTTGGGTACCGGCCGCGCCGCCGTCGGTGACCTGGAAGTCTTCCGCCGAGTAATGCCCCATCAGGTTCACCTCGGCCCGATGCACGCCGTCGTCCACCGTCAGCAGGCCGCCGGCGCCAGAGGCGTTGGCGTTGTAGTTGAGCTGGGTGTTGGCGCCGAAAGCCACATTGCCGAAGGTCAGCATGTCATCGCTCTCAAGGCCGAGGATGCCGACCAGCGAGCCCGCCGTTTCGGCCTGGGCGATCACCAGCGTGCCGGCGCCTTCGCCGTGGAAGGCGACGGACCCGTGTGCAGCACCGGAGAAGGTCAGGGTCGCGTCGCCGTCGATGGTCGCGCTGCCATCGCCGGTCACGTCGGCCAGCAGGCGCAGATCGCCACCATTGGCCCACAGGTGCCCGGTGTTTTCGACCGTACTGGCAACCGTCATGCCGCCTGGGCCTGTGGACTCCAGCACCCCGCTGTTGGTGATGGTGTGGGTGCCAGTATCGATCACCAGGCTGTTCAGCCCGCTGGCCATGATCAGCCCCGCGTTGATCAGCACCATCTGCCCGGCACCCAACTGGCCGGCGCCGGAAATGCGATTGTCGACGTTGTTCAGCACGGTGTCGGCGCTGCCGCCGAAAATCACGTTTTGCGCGTTGTCGGATAGCAGCACCTGGCCGCCACCGGTCAAGGTCGCGCCACGGAACAGAATCTCAAGACTGGTCGTGCTGCCGGCGGAGCCGAGCTCGATAGTGCCGCTGTTATGGATACTGCCACCGAACGGCATGATCGCGCCGTCGGCAATGGTGAGGGTACCGGCGTTGTTGGTGATCGGGTCGGTATCGAACTGGAAGTTCGCTTCGCTCAAGCTCGCCGCGTCGACACCTTTCAGGGTGATCGTCTGGCCGGTGCCTATGCTGACCAGCGCATTGCCGTTTGCGTCGTTAGTGATGCTCACGTCAGCAAAGCCGTTGACGCCGGTGAAACCGATCAGGTCGATCTTGTCCGCTGCGGCATCGAAGTTGTAGATCTGGTTGTTGCCGATCGGCTGGGCGAAGACGAAGGTGTCGGCACCGGACGAGCCGGTCAGGTTGTCGTTGAGGGACAAGGCGAAGATTGGTGAGCCTGGGGCGTAGGCCTCTACGTTGTCCGAGACGATGGCGCTTCCTGTGGTCCCATCTGCGTTGGTCCAGGACTCCGTTACTTGCAATACCATAGCGCCGACGTAGCCTGCCGTCGTAGTGACGGTGAGTACCGAGGGGTCGATGGTGGTGACCGACCAGCTGCCGCCGCCGAGATGCATGGCGCCGTTCACTATCCAGTCTGCTGGAACACCGGTGATCGTTACCGTGACAGGAAGACTGTGATCCGCCGACGGGTTGGCCAGAGCCAAGTTGATCGGCTCGCCAGCGATGCCTGCCGGGTGAGTGACCGACCATGTAACGCTGGTCGTGCTGAACGCGCTGGCACCCCCGCCTGCGCCAGGGTCGACCTTCGTCGCAAACGTGCCAGACGTTTGATCCCATGCCTTGTAGGTTAGATCACCCGCGTTTCCGTTACCGGTCATGCGTACTAAGTCGCCGCTACGCAGCAGCAGCGCCGAGCTCGTACTTACCGTGCCGACATCTGTCCACGTCGATCCATTGTCTGTTGAGTACTGCCACTTGCCAGTAGAGCCATTTGTGCGGGTCGCAGCGGTGATCGCGATGCCATTCAGCGCACCACTGTCCACATCAGTGGAACTCAGGAACGAACTCACCAACACCCCGCTGCCGACGTTGACCGACGTCGGAGCTGTCCCGGACAGTACCGGCGCGTCGTTAACCGCGGTGATGTTGATGTTGATCGTGTCGCTGTCGCTCAGTGCACCACCAGTGCCTGTGTTGCCACCGTCATTGGTCAGCATGGTCAGGGTGACCGCACCGTTGGCATTGGCAACCGGGGTATAGGTCGGCTGGTTGGCGACTGTGCCCAGGTAAGTGTTGATGTTGGCGAGGGTACCGGTGAGCACGATGCTGCTGGTGCCCGAGCCGCTGACCGAGACACTGCCCGCTGTCGCGGCCGTCAACGAGCCGCTGCCGACCGTGAGCGTGACCGAGATGCTGCCAGCGCCTGCGTCGACGTCTGCCACCGACAGACCGCTGAGCTTGAATGCGGCGTCTTCATTCGTCGTGTAGCTTGCCGGCAGCGTGTTCACCGGCGCGTCGTTGAGCGCGGTGATGTTGATGTTGATCGTGTCGCTGTCGCTCAGTGCTCCACCAGTGCCCGTGTTGCCGCCGTCATTGGTCAGCATGGTCAGGGTGACCGTACCGTTGGCATTGGCAACCGGAGTGTAGGTCGGCTGGTTGGCGACCGTGGCCAGGTAAGTGTTGATGTTGGCGAGGGTACCGGTGAGCACGATGCTGCTGGTGCCCGAGCCGCTGACCGAGACACTGCCCGCTGTCGCGGCCGTCAACGAGCCGCTGCCG
>NZ_JBXANU010000042.1:0-736 GCF_058802085.1 Pseudomonas sp. GW822-FHT02G04 | reverse complement strand
CCGCTGAGCTTGAATGCGGCGTCTTCATTCGTCGTGTAGCTTGCCGGCAGCGTGTTCACCGGCGCGTCGTTGAGCGCAGTGATGCCGATGGTGACGCTGTGCGAGATGCTGCTGTCGATGCCGTCGCTGACCAGAACGTTCACCGTCCGATCAGAAGTGGTCGGCGTATTGCTGGAGTTGTTGTAGAGGATGCCGTCCAGAATCGTCTGGTAGGTGGCCTTGGTGGCCGAACCGTTGATCGACAGAACGCCGGTGCTGGAGGTGTAGCTGACCGTCAGGCCGGCCGCTGCCGCAGTGGCGCTCGCGTTAAGCGATAGCGACTCGGTGGCGTTGCCGTCAGGGCGCACCGTCAGTGTCGCCGTCATCGAGGTCAGGTTGGCCGAGTCGACGTCGGTGATGGTCGCCGACGGGGCGATCAGCACGGAGGTCTGTTCGGCGAAGGCTGCGGTCGCGTCGTTGCCGGCGCCTCCGCCGTTCAGGTCGGTTACCGGTGCATCGTTAGTGCCGTTGATGGTGACGTCCACGGTGGAACTCGAGAGTGCACCGTGTTCGTCCTGCATGGTGTAGCTGAGTGTCACATGCTGGACGGCACCTTGCGCCAAGTAGTCGAAGTCGCTGCCAGGGGTGAACACCAATTGGTTGGCGACCACGCTGGCCGTGCCTTGGCCGAGCGGGGCACTGGCAGTGTTCAGGGTGAACAGGTGACCGTCGTCGACGTCGGTGTCGTTGGCCAGCA
>NZ_JBXANU010000041.1:0-36844 GCF_058802085.1 Pseudomonas sp. GW822-FHT02G04 | reverse complement strand
CCTCCCCCCCCCCCCCCCTCCCCCCCCCCCCCCCCCCCCCCCCCCCCCCCCCCCCCGCTCCTACAACAGGCGATTGCATTCCGATCCATTCAGCGGCGTTTGCTACCGCCAAGCAATGACCCCATCAACCCACGTACCAATTGTCGGCCCAATTGATTGGCCGCCTGTCGCATCGCCGATTTAAGCGCCTGTCCTGCCGCCGTGCCGAGGAATTCTCCGGCCTGCTCGGTGAAACTCGGCTCTTCGGGTGCAGGTTTGCCCGGCGCGGTTTCAGGCTCCGGCGCCAACCCCTTGCGTCCCATCAGCACTTCATAGGCCGATTCGCGATCGACCGGTTTGTCATATCGCCCTTTAAACGGCGAACCGGCAATCAGCACGGTGCGTTCAGTCTCGGTCAGTGGCCCGATCCGCGATTGCGGAGGTGCGACCAATACACGCTGAACCATCCCCGGCGTGCCCTTGTCCTGCAAGGTGCCGACCAACGCCTCGCCGATGCCCAGCTCAGTCAACACCGACAAGGCGTCAAATGCCGGGTTCGGCCGGAAGCCCTCGGCCACTGCACGCAGGGATTTCTGCTCTTTGGCGGTGAACGCGCGCAAGCCATGCTGAACACGCAGGCCCAACTGAGCCAGCACATCATCCGGCAAGTCGCCCGGCGATTGGGTGACGAAATACACGCCCACGCCTTTCGAACGGATCAGCCGCACCACTTGCTCCAGACGATCCTGCAACGCCTTGGGCGTACCGGCGAACAACAAGTGCGCTTCGTCGAAAAACAGCGCCAGCAGCGGTTTCTCGGCATCGCCGCGTTCCGGCAGTTGCTCGAACAATTCGGCCAGCAACCACAGCAGGAACGTCGCATAGACCTTCGGCGCTTCGTGCACCAGACGGCTGGCGTCAAGCAAGTGGATGCGCCCGCGACCGTCCATCGCCGGCTGCAAAATATCTTCCAGTTGCAGTGCCGGTTCACCGAACAACGCTTCGGCGCCCTGCTGTTCCAGCGTCGCCAAACGGCGCAACAGTGCCTGGCTGGAACCGGTGGTCATCAGCGCCGCGTCATCGCCCAGTAATTCGGGGTTATCCCGCAGGTGATTGAGCAGCGCCTTCAAATCTTTCAAATCCAGCAGCAACAGCCCTTCGCGGTCGGCCACCTTGAACGCGGCATAAAGTGCCGATTGCTGACTGTCGGTCAGCTCCAACAGGCTGCCGAGCAGCAATGGCCCCATTTCGCTCAAGGTGGTGCGCAATGGATGACCGGACTGACCGTGAATATCCCATAGGGTTACCGGATACGCCTGAGGCTTATGGTTCAGCCAGGGCATGCCGGCGATCCGCTCCGCGACCTTGCCTTGAGGGTTGCCGGCGGCGCCCAGGCCGCACAGGTCGCCCTTGATGTCCGCCGCGAACACCGCCACGCCTGCATCGCTGAAAGCTTCGGCCAGGCGCTGCAACGTGACGGTTTTACCGGTCCCGGTAGCGCCCGCTACCAAACCGTGACGGTTCGCCAGGCGCATGGCCTGGGCGATTGGCTGGCCCGCGAGGTCAGCGCCGATAACGAGTTGCGATGAGTCAGGCATTTTGTCACCCCTGGTTAATCTTTGATCCTTCATGGCCGATAACAACCGAGAGACCAGACTGAAAATAGCGTCGGTAATTCCCTAAGGAGAGACGGAAATATCAGCTTACTTTCAACCCTGCCCATTTTGCGCGCCTTTATAAAAGCACGCCCTGGACAATAAGACCTTAGCGGACCCACAAGCCATGAATAAAAACCTGCGCTTCAGCCATAAAATACTGCTTGCCGCCGCCCTGATCGTTATCGCCGCATTCGCTTCGTTCACGCTGTACAACGACTATTTGCAGCGCAATGCGATACGCCGCGATCTGGACAATTACCTGCAGGAAATGGGTAACGTCACCGCCAAAAACATTCAGACCTGGCTGGCGGGTCGTAGCCTGTTGATCGAAAACCTGTCACAGACCGTTGCCCTGAACGCCGAGACCGGCAACGTCGCCAAACTGCTGGAACAGAAGGCCGTCACATCGACCTTCATGGGCGCCTACCTGGGCAACAAGGATGGCACCTTCATTATCCGTCCGGACAGCAAGATGCCCGACGGCTATGACCCTCGCGCCCGCCCTTGGTACAAGAGCGCGCAAAGCACCAGCGGTTCTGCCTTGACCGAACCTTATATCGACCTGGCGTCTGGCCAGTTGGTGATTTCCATCGTCGACAGCGTCCTCAAGGACGGTCAGAACATCGGCGTGGTCGGTGGTGACCTGAGTCTGCAAGTGATCACCGACAGCCTCAACGCGCTGGACTTCAACGGCATGGGCTATGCGTTCCTGGTCAGCGCCGATGGCAAGATCCTGGTTCACCCGGACAAAGCGCTGGCGATGAAAAACCTCAAGGACGTCTACCCGCAAGACACGCCCGTCATCGGTAATCAGCCGAGCGAGATCAAAGTCGACAGCAAAACCCGCATCGTGACCTTCACCCCGATCAAGGGACTGTCCTCGGTCAACTGGTACATCGGCCTCTCTGTGGACAAGGACAAAGCCTTCTCCACGCTCAGCGAGTTCCGCGCCTCGGCGATCATCGCGACCCTGATTGCGGTGGCCATCATCATTGGCTTGCTCGGCATGTTGATCCGCCTGCTGATCCAGCCGCTGCACGTGATGACCCGCGCCATGGAAGACATCGCCGACGGTGAAGGCGACCTGACCAAACGCCTGACCATCCAGAATCAGGACGAATTCGGCATCCTTGGCACGGCGTTCAACCGTTTCGTGGAACGGATTCATACGTCGATCCGCGAAGTGTCCTCGGCCACCGGCCAGGTCAACGAAGTGGCCTTGCGGGTGGTGGCTGCCTCGAACTCGTCGATGTTCAATTCCGACCAGCAAGCTTCGCGTACCAGCAGTGTCGCCGCGGCAATCAATCAGCTCGGCGCCGCTGCTCAGGAAATCGCCCGCAACGCAGCGCAAGCGTCGAATCAGGCCAGCGACGCCCGCAGCCTGGCCGAAGACGGCCAGCAAGTGGTGGACCGCAGCATTGCCGCGATGAATCAGCTGTCGAGCATGCTCAGCGCTTCGAGCACCAATATTGAATCGCTGAACAGCAAAACCGTGAACATCGGGCAGATTCTCGAAGTGATCACCAGCATCTCCCAGCAAACCAACCTGCTGGCGCTCAACGCCGCCATCGAAGCGGCGCGGGCCGGTGAAGCCGGACGCGGTTTTGCCGTGGTGGCCGACGAGGTGCGCAACCTTGCGCACCGCACTCAGGAATCGGCGCAACAGGTGCAGAGCATGATCGAGGAGCTGCAAGTCGGCGCCCGCGAATCCGTCAGTACCATGAGCGACAGCCAGCGCCACAGCCAGGACAGCGTGGAAATCGCCAACCTGGCCGGCGAGCGCCTGAACAGCGTGACGTTGCGCATCGGCGAAATCGACGGCATGAACCAGTCGGTGGCCACGGCGACCGAGGAACAGACGGCGGTGGTGGAGTCGATCAACGTCGACATCACCGAGATCAACACGCTGAACCAGGAGGGCGTGGAAAACCTGCAATCGACCTTGCGGGCGTGCTCGGACCTCGAGCAACAGGCTTCGCGATTGAAGCAATTGGTAGGCAGTTTCCGTATCTAACGTCTGATCACAGACACTGTGGCGAGGGAGCTTGCTCCCGCTGGGTCGCGAAGCGACCCCAAAATCGGGATCAAAGGTGTGCCAGATTGAACACACCGGCTGATTTTACGACTGCTTCGCAGCCGAGCGGGAGCAAGCTCCCTCGCCACACAACGGTCTAAAGCCCTTGGCTTCGCCGCAAAACCCCAACCGAACATCTATCCTTCATATAGGTCAACCAAAGGGAGAGCAACGGACCCGGAGGGATGTTCATCGTGCATATCGCTGACATAACCATGTTCTACGCCCCTGCCAGCGGTGGCGTGCGCACGTATCTGGATGCCAAGCACCGTCGCCTGGGCAGCAAGCCGGGCATTTGCCACAGCCTGTTGATCCCCGGGGCTCATTTGAGTGAACAGGATGGCGTTTACACGGTTCCGGCCCCGGCCCTGCCTTTCGGCAAGGGCTATCGTTTCCCCCTCCGTCTCGCGCCGTGGCGCAATGTTCTACAGGATTTACAGCCTGACTTGATCGAAGTCGGCGACCCTTACCTGACTGCCTGGGCGGCTTTGGACGCCAAGCGGCAACTCGATGTGCCGGTAATTGGTTTTTATCACTCCGACCTGCCGATGCTAGTCAGCAATCGCATGGGCAACTGGGTTACCCCCAATGTCGAAGCTTATGTCAGCAAGCTCTACGGCAACTTCGACCGTGTTCTGGCGCCAAGCCAGGTCATGGCCGACAAACTGATCGGGTTGGGGGTGAAGAACGTTTTCGTACAACCCCTGGGCGTCGACTTGCAAACGTTCAACCCCAACGCACGGGATCCAGACCTGCGGGCCGAATTGGGCATCGATGAAAACACTCACCTGCTGATCTTCGCCGGCCGTGGTTCCAAGGAAAAAAACCTGCCGGTGCTGCTCAACTGCATGAAACGCCTGGGCCGTCGTTACCACCTGTTGCTGGTGGGCTCGTCGATGCCGACCCTGGTGCCGCGCAATGTCACAGTTCTCGATGAATTCTGCCCGGCAGCGCAAATCGCGCGCCTGATGGCCAGCGCCGACGCGCTGGTGCATGCCGGCGATCAGGAAACCTTCGGCCTGGTGGTTCTCGAAGCCATGGCCAGTGGCATTCCCGTGGTGGCCGTGGCGGCCGGGGCTTTTCAGGAGATTGTCACCGATCAATGCGGCCTGCTCTGCGCGCCGAACAATCCAGTGGCGATGGCCAACACCGTTCGCGAACTGTTCAGCCAAGGCAGCGCCGCGTTGGGCAAACAGGCCCGCCGGCATGTCGAGCGGCATTACGCCTGGGACGCGGTGGTCGACAGCCTGTTGGGGCACTATCACGCCGTACTCGGTACTCAATGGCCGCTGATCGCCAATGGCTGAGCCCATGAACACACCCAGTCTGTTGTTGGTGCTGCACGACGTTGCGCCGCAGACCTGGCCCGATTACCAGGCCTTCGTCGAAGCCGTCGACACATTGGGTACAGTGCCGATGACCTGGCTGGTGGTGCCGAATTTTCACAAACATAACGACCTTGACGCACATCCGGAGTTTCGACGTTTGCTGAGCCGTCGTGTCGCTCGCGGCGACGAACTGGCACTGCACGGTTACTTCCATTGCGATGAAGGGCCAATTCCCACCACTCCCCGAGACTGGTTCATGCGCCGGATCTATACCCACGAAGGCGAGTTCTACGACCTGCCTCTTGAAGCCGCCCTCGCCCGCCTGCGCGCCGGAATCGAGGTATTCCATCGTTACAACTGGCCGCTCGAAGGCTTCGTCGCCCCCGCCTGGCTGATGAGCGAAGGCACCCGTCAGGCGTTGCGCCAGTTGCCCTTGAGTTACACCAGCGACTCGCAGCATCTGTATCGTCTGCCGGACTTCACTGCAATCGATGCCCCAGGCCTGGTCTGGAGCGCGCGCAGTGCCTGGCGCCGGGGTTTGTCCAGGCTGGTCAGCGAGCAGCGCGAACAACGCTGGCGCCAGGCGCCGGTGATTCGCCTCGGTCTGCACCCGGTGGACATGCGCCATGAGTTCTCGCGTCATTATTGGCTGCAACTCCTCAAGCGTTTGCTCGACGAGGGCCGTGTGCCGATGACCAAGGCCAACTGGCTGGCACAGCAACGCGACCTCATTGGTCGCGCCGCATGAGCCGCGGGATTCTGCTGGTCGTCGCCCTGCTCGCTGCAGTGCTCATCCCGTCGTTGCTGGGCGGCGGCGAGACATGGTCACGGCTGCAACGCTTCCCGCTGGAATGGCTGCTGATCATGTTCGGCATGATCCTGCTGTGCTGGATGCTCAACACCCTGCGCTTGCGCCTGTTGCTGGGCGATCAGCGTGACAAGGTGAGCCGCCTGAAAAGCCTCGGGGTGGTGATGTCCGCCGAGTTCGCCTACTGCGCCACCCCCGGCGGCAGCGGCGGACCGCTGACCATCATGGCCCTGCTGGCGCGCCACGGCGTGCGGCCAGCCAGAGGCAGCGCCGTGTTCGCCATGGACCAGTTGAGCGACCTGCTGTTTTTTCTCTGCGCGCTGTGCGGGATTCTGATTTATGCACTGTTCCAGCACCTCAGTCAGCGCCTGGAATGGATGCTGACCGTCAGCGCCATCTCGTTGTTCGGCGGGCTGTTCAGTTGTGTGTTGATGGCTCGCTGCCACCGTTCGCTGATTCGCCTGAGCGGTCGGTTGCTCGCCCGTCTCAATGTCAAGGAAGCGACCCGGCTTCGTTGGGCGCGAAAGCTCCTGCACTTCCTGGCGGCGTTCACTGACACACTGAAGTTACCCTTTCAGACGTTGATCACGGTGTTTGCCCTGACCTGCCTGCATTGGGTCTTGCGGTATAGCGTGCTGTATCTGGCGTTACGCGGGCTGGGCGTGGACTTGCAATGGGCCTGGTGCTTTCTGATCCAGATGCTGTCATTGAGTGCGGGGCAATTCAGTCTGTTGCCGGGCGGTGCCGGAGCGGCGGAACTGACATCGGCGGCGCTGCTGGCGCCCATGGTGGGGAAATCCACCGCGGCGGCGGCGATTCTGATCTGGCGGACCGTGACCTATTACTTCTATCTGGTGGTCGGTGGCCTGGTGTTTCTGCTGATGCTCGGGCGGCCATTGCTGAAGAAGTTGATGAAGTTCAAGCAAGCTTGAAAGATCTTTTCAGGCGCCCCCGGCTGTATCGTCAGAGTCGTCCTGCAACTGCTCCCACAACTCGGCGGCGCCGGGAAACTCCGTGCCGTCTTCGGGGCTCAGGTCGTCCGGATCGTAGCGGCTCAAACAGCCCTCGCCCAATGTGGCGGGCGCCCTGGAAACGGCGTTATCCAGCGGATCGGCCATGGTCTTTTCCCTCTTTACCCGGATCGTTCCCACGCGGAGCATGGGAACGATCAACAGCGGCTGTCAGAACACGACGGTTTTGTTGCCGTGCACCAACACCCGGTCTTCCAGGTGATAACGCAGACCACGAGCCAGCACCATTTTCTCGACGTCACGACCGAAGCGCACCATGTCTTCAATACTGTCGCTGTGGCTGACGCGCACCACGTCCTGCTCGATGATCGGACCAGCGTCCAGCTCTTCGGTTACATAGTGGCAAGTGGCGCCGATCAACTTCACACCGCGCATCGAAGCCTGATGATACGGCTTGGCACCAACGAACGACGGCAGGAAGCTGTGGTGAATATTGATGACTTTGTGGGCATATTCGCTGCACAAATCGGGCGGTAGAATCTGCATGTAACGAGCAAGTACCACCACTTCGGCGTCGTGCTGTTTAACCAGGCGCGAGACTTCGGCGAAGGCCGGCTCCTTGTCCTGCGGGTTGACCGGTACATGGTAGTAAGGAATACCGTGCCACTCGACCATGCTGCGCAAATCGTCATGGTTGGAAATCACGCAGGCGATTTCGCAATCCAGTTCGTCGCTGTGCCAGCGGTGCAACAAGTCAGCCAGGCAATGGGACTCACGGCTGGCCATCAACACCACGCGCTTCTTCTGCTCGGTGTCAGTGATGCGCCAGTCCATCGAGAACTCTTGGGCAATCGGTGCAAACGCTTCGCGAAAGGCTTCGATACCGAAAGGCAGCGAATCGGCACGAATTTCGTGACGCATGAAGAACCAGCCACTGAGATTGTCCGAGTGATGGCTCGCTTCAGTGATCCAGCCGTTATGTGACGCCAGAAAGTTACTGACTTTAGCAACGATGCCGACGCGGTCCGGGCAAGCAATCACCAGCCGAAAAGTGCGCATGAGGGGGAAACTCCAGAACTTCGCAAAGGCCGCCATTCTAGCGATTGCGCAGCAAAACTGCAGTATTGATGACGCGCGGCCGCGGATTGCGGTCGTCGGCACAGGTTCCGGCGGTGCCATACGCCAGTGCATGGTGCTCTAGTAGCCAGTCTTCAAGAGGTTAACTGTGAATATTTGTGACGCTATTTAACTGTCTCTCCAATGTGTGTCCTATTCACCGCAACTAATTTAAGTAAAACTTCGGTTAAATGTTTACTTGATGAAACACCCTGACTATTATTGTCGCACTGTCACCCTGTCATCCAGCGCCAACATAAGGTAGTCCCCATGTCCTTGATCAACGAATATCGCGCCACCGAAGAAGCTATCAAAGAGCTGCAAGCCCGTTTGAAGAACCTGTCCCAAGACGACAAACTGCAAACCGAGCTGGAATTCGAAGGCAAATTGCGCACCCTGATGGGCGAATACTCCAAATCCCTGCGTGACATCATTGCCCTATTGGATCCAGAGTCCAAAACCAAGGCTCCACGTGGCGGCGCAGTAAAAACTACTGGCACCAAGCGTGCTCGCAAAGTTAAACAATACAAAAACCCGCACAACGGCGAAGTCATCGAAACCAAAGGTGGCAATCACAAAACTCTGAAAGAGTGGAAAGCCAAGTGGGGCGGTGACGTGGTTGAAGGCTGGGCTACCCTGCTGGGCTAAGCCGCAAGCGCGTCGCAGACTGATCCGCGACCAAAAGAACGCCAGCAAATGCTGGCGTTTTTTTATGCCCGGAATTCAAGCGCAAGTCATTTTCGTTTTCAAATATTCAAACGTTTGCGTAATGCCTGGACATGAATCTGCCATTCATCCAGAACCTCTTGCTGAAACGATGTAGGACTAATCGTCAATTGGGCGGCAGCTGTCAGAAAACTTTCCAGCGTATTGGGAGCGCCCCACTCCGGTGCGGACAAACGTTGCTGACAGAATATTCGCCAGCGCTCTTGCTCTTCCAGGCTCAACGTATCGGGAAAGTTGCGTGCGCGATAACGAAACAATAATTCGGGCAAGCGTTCATCATCGAAAGGCCACTGCTCTTGTGCTAATTGCGCAGGGTCGGCGGCTCTGACTTGCTCACATAGACGCCGATCCCGATCGCCGATAAAACCATCGTATAACTGTTGCTCGGGGTCCAGGCTTGCGGCGAAATCCTCGCGGGCATAAATTCCCGACACTTTATCTTGCCAAAGTTGTTGTGCGGCACTTAGCCGCAGCGCCCGTTCCTGATAGAGCGCCATGTCCAGCCCCAAACGTTGCTGATCTTCAGGACGAAGTACCGATAACGGTGCCACGACCGGGCACTTGTTGATGTGTATGAGCTTGAGCGGCACCGGCAGTTCGCCTTCGGCCAGATCGTCACGGCGGGTATAAAGCCGCTGACGCAAGGTTTCGGTATCCAGATCGAGCAGCCCCTGAGGGTCCAGGTGCAGGTCACAGACAATCAGTGCGTTGCGATTGCGTGGATGCCAGGCCAGTGGCAGTACCACGCCGACATAATGGCGTGCCGCCGAAAAGCGTCCGGAAATATGCACCATCGGCTGCAACAGCCGAATCTGGTCCATCACCTTTTGTTTGCTGCGCAACTGAAACAGCCAGTCATACAACTTCGGCTGCTTTTCACGAATCAGACGCGCCAGGGCGATGGTGGCGCGAACATCCGACAGCGCCTCGTGGGCATTCCCGTGATCGATGCCATTGGCGGCGGTCAGGCGTTCGAGCTTGAGCGTCACCCGCCCTTCGTCATCCGTGGGCCAGACGAAGCCATCAGGACGCAACGCATAAGCCGCGCGCACGATGTCGATCAGGTCCCAGCGGCTGTTGCCGCCCTGCCACTCCCGTGCGTAGGGGTCGAAAAAGTTTCGATACAGGCTGTAACGGGTCATCTCGTCGTCGAAACGCAGCGTGTTGTAGCCCGCCCCACAAGTGCCGGGCATAGCGAGCTGGGCATGCACCCGTGTCATGAAATCGGCTTCGCTCAAACCTTGCTCGGCCAGAAGGCCAGGCGTGATACCGGTGATCGCGCAAGCCGCCGGATGCGGCAGGATGTCGTCACTGGGCTGGCAGTAGAGATTGACCGGCTCATCTATTTCATTGAGATCGAAGTCGGTGCGAATCCCCGCCACTTGCAACGGACGGTCGCAACGGGGGTTGATGCCAGTGGTTTCGTAGTCGTACCAGAAGATCGAGGTCACGGGTTGTTCCTGAACTGAAGACCGGCGAAGTCTAGGCGCTCACAGGCTGCCCCGACCAGAGTTCTTGTCATTCAATCACCTCTGGCCACGCACCGTGCAATACATAGTTATGTCGTTTCCCCCCGCGAGGCTGCTAGCATCGAACGGACATCGAATCGCAAACCGGCCACATCAAGGTTGCCCATGCTCGAGACCACAGCACTGCCACGGAAAGCAACGCTGGCCCCGCCACTGGATACGCGGTATCAGGTCGAAACGCCCGAAGGCATCGACTTGCCACTGCGCCCGGCCGGGTTGATGGTCCGTGCGCTGGCGTTCGCCATCGACCTGGGCCTGCGCGGGTTGATCCTGGGCCTGCTGTTTATGGTGCTGGCGTTTCTCGGAAAGCTCGGTGCAGGGCTTGGCTCGATTTTGCTGTTCGTGGTGAGCTGGTGGTACATGGTGCTGTTCGAGGTGCTCAATCAGGGGCGCTCGCCGGGCAAGCAATGGATGGGACTGCGCGTGGTGCACAACGATGGCACCCCCATCGGCTGGTCCGCGTCCTTGCTGCGCAACCTGTTGCGATTTGTCGACATGCTGCCGTTCGGCTATTTCCTCGGGGCTATCAGTTGCCTGCAACATCCCACCTTCAAACGCCTCGGCGACCTGGCCGCCGGTACGCTGGTGATCTACCGCGAACAACCGCTCACCCGACCGCAGTTGCCCGATGCCCCGCCACGCCGTGCCGCTTTCGCGCTGACGCTGACCGAGCAACGCGCCATCCTCGGGTTTGCCGAGCGCCAGGGTGAACTCTCCGAGGCGCGGGCAGGCGAACTCGCCTCGATACTCGCGCAACCGCTGCACGTTTCTGCGCCGCAGGCCGTGGCCGAACTCAACGGCATCGCCCGCGGCCTGTTGGGCCCGACATGAAGCAAAGCCTTTTCGAAAGCCGCCACAAGACCGAATGGGAGCAGTTTGCACTCATGCTCGAACGGCTGGAACGAGGCAAGGAAACCTCGCGAGTCGCCAGCTTCCCCAGCGATTATCGACGGCTCTGCCAACACCTGGCCCTGGCTCAGGAACGTGGTTACAGCAGCTTTTTGGTCGACTCGCTACAGCAACAAGTGCTGCGCGGGCATCAACAGCTTTATCGGCATCGCAGTTGGCTGAGGGCCAATGTACTGAGCTTCATCCTTGCCGATTTCCCGCGCCTGGTGCGCGAACAATGGCGTTTCGTGCTTGCCGCCAGCCTGATATTTTTTGGCAGCCTGACTGGCATCGGGCTGCTGGTGTATCTGTTCCCGGACCTGGTCTACAACCTGATCCCGGCCGAGCAGGTCAGTGAGATGCAAAGCATGTACGACCCCGTCGCCGGTCATCTGGGGCGCTTGGCAGAACGGGCGGCCAGTGAAGACTGGGTGATGTTCGGCTACTACATCATGCACAACATCGGCATCGCGTTTCAGACCTTCGCCAGCGGTTTGCTGTTTGGCCTGGGCAGCGCGTTTTTCCTGTTCTTCAACGGCTTGATGATCGGTGCGGTGGCCGGGCACCTGACGCACATCGGCTACGGGCAAACCTTCTGGTCATTCGTGATCGGGCACGGCGCCTTCGAACTGAGCGCCATTGCCCTGGCCGGTGCCGCCGGCCTGCAACTGGGCTGGGCGTTGATCGCGCCGGGTCGTTTGCCCCGTGCCGAAGCCCTGCGAGTGGCGGCGAGCAAGAGCGTGTTGCTGATTTGCGGGGTCATGCTGTTTTTGTTGATTGCAGCGTTTATAGAAGCCTACTGGTCGTCGCGGACCGGAGTCACGCCGCTGACCAAATACCTGGTCGGCGCAGCGCTCTGGGTGTTGGTCGCGACTTATCTGCTGTTTGCCGGACGGACCCGCCATGCGCCTGAGTGACGCCAGTGCAGTGATTCGCCCACGCACAAACTGGGAAGCCATGGACCTGGGGGTGCTGCTGAGTCAGCGCCATCGACGCCTGTTGATGACCAGTTGGGCGATCGTGACCTTGCCGATCTTTACCCTGCTCAGCCTGATGCTGTGGGATTCGCCCTCCCTCGCCCTGTTCCTGTTCTGGTGGCTCAAACCGGCGTTCGATCGGCTGCCGCTGTACATCCTGTCCAAAGCCATGTTCGGCGAAACACCCACGCTGAAGCAGGCCCTGCGCCAATGGCCACGCCTGCTCCCGCCGCAACTGCTGGCCAGCCTGACCTGGCGCCGCCTGAGCCTGAGCCGCAGTTTTCTGATGCCGGTGGTGCAACTCGAAGGCCTGGAGGGCGAAGCACGACAACAACGTTTACGCGTGCTGTTGCAGCGCAATGCCGGTGCCGCGCAGTGGCTGACGATCATCGGCGTGCACCTGGAAAGCGCGTTGTGGATCGGCTTGATTGTGCTGTTCTACATGCTCTTGCCGCTGCAGGTCGAACTCGACTGGGGCTGGCAGACCTTGATTGCCGCCGCCACACAAGACTGGCGCTGGCTGGAACACCTGACCAATGCTTTTTACGCCCTGGTGCTGGTGGTCTGGGAACCGATTTATGTCGCCTGTGGTTTCAGCCTTTACCTGAACCGGCGCACACGGCTGGAAGCCTGGGACATCGAACTGGTGTTCCGCCGCTTGCGTCAACGCCTGAGCAGCGCAGTCATCACGCTACTGCTGGCGGCGTTTGTGCTGGTGCCGACGGGGCAAAGCGTCTGGGCCGCCGAACCGGACATGTCACCGGACAGCCCGCGTCTGCTGGAGCAACCGCTGACCAGTCAGGCATCCCGAGACAGCATCAAGGCCATCCTCGAACAGCCACCGTTCAAGAACAAGGAAACAGTCACGCGTTATCGTTTTGGCGATGACAAACCCGCTACGGACAATGGTCAAACACCCGCCTGGCTGAAAGCGCTGTTCAGTTTGCTCGACAGCCAACGTTTCGGCGCATTGGCCAACCTGATCGAAGTGTTGTTGTGGGGCGCGGTGATCGGCGCCCTCGGCCTGTTGATCTGGCGTTACCGCGACTGGTTGCAGGCGTTCGTCAGCCGCCGGCCGGCGTTGAACCATAAAGTGACGCGACCATTGCCGCAGAAGGCATTCGGCCTGGACCTCAATCGCGAAACCCTGCCCGCCGATATCGCGGCCAGCGCCGAAAGCCTCTGGCAAACCAACCCGCGTGAAGCCCTTGGCTTGCTCTATCGTGCCTTGCTCAGCCACTTGCTGAACGACTTCAATATGACGCTCAAACCCGCCGACACCGAAGGCGAAGTGCTTCAGCGCGTCGAACAATTGAAGCAACCGGCGTTGCTGGCCTTCAGTAAAAACCTCACCGGTCACTGGCAAAACATGGCCTGCGGGCATCGCCTGCCACCGGCGCATTTGCAACAGGAACTGTGTGACGGCTGGCGCGCATTGTTCGGCCCCGGAGCGGTCCGTTGAGTCGCAGGGCATGGCTGGCGGTCGGCGTGTTCATCGTCGTGCTTCTGGGCGCGTTGGGTGTTTACCTGTATTTCAAGGCCACGCCCTATCAGGTACAAATCGAACACGGCCCGTCCCCTGAAGCCCAGGCCAATCCCTATCTGGCCGCCGAGCATTTTCTGCGCAAACAGGGCCTGACCGTCAGCCACGCCAACAGCCTCGACATCCTGCCGACCCTCGAACCACGTCAGCACAGCCTGTTGTTGCTCGGCGACCGGTCGAACATGTCGCCGCGCCAGGTCGATCAGGTGTTGAACTGGACCCGGGCCGGTGGGCGTCTGTTATTCGTCGCCGAAGCCTTGTGGGATGAAAAGACCGGCCAGAGCAATGACCTGTTGCTCGACCGGGTGCAGTTGCACCAGTTCCTGAGCAAAGACCTCAAGGACTCGCCACCCGATCTGCGCGACGATCCCTACCCCAAACTGACCAAGCTCTATCTGGAAAACGAAGAGGCGCCGGCCTACTTCAGCTTCGATACCGCGTTCCACCTCGACGATCCGAAAAACCTGGCCCAGGCCTGGGCCAACAGTGGCAAGGCCACGCACATGATGCAGCTGAGCCACGGGCTGGGTTCGATCACCGTGGTCACCGACGCCGACCTCTGGAAAACCCCGGCCATCAACCAGTACGACAACGCCTGGCTGCTGTGGTACCTGACGGCCAACACGGACGTGACCCTGCTGTTCAATACCGAGCACGACAGTCTACTGACCTTGTTGTGGCGTTACTTTCCCCAAGCCCTGGTGGCCCTGATCGCCTTGATCGCCTTGGGTTTCTGGCACGTTGGCGTGCGCAGCGGCCCGTTGCTGGAGCCGGCCCCAAGGGCGCGTCGGCATCTTCAGGAACACCTGCGAGCCAGTGCCGATTTCATGCTGCGCCGCAGCGGTCAGCACAGCCTGTTGCACGCCTTGCAGCAAGACATCCTGCGCCGTGTCCGCCACCGTCACCAAGGTTTTGAACAACTCGGCGTCGCCGAACAATGGCTGGTGCTCGCACGCCTGACCGGCCAACCCACACGCGCCATCAGCCAGGCCATGAGCCCGCGACCGAAACAGCGGCTGTCCAGCGCTGAATTCAGCCGTCAGGTCGCCCACCTGCAAACCTTGAGGAACGCCTTGTGATCTGGCACCTGACAAGCGGCCGGACACTTCGCGCGACCAAGTGAGCAAGTTCGGTTTTCACAAGCCGATCAAACGAGATCAGCGTGTTGCGACCGCAAAGCTCTACCAGCAGATTTACACGTGCAGGTGCTGATTAATCAATCTTAGGTTTTCCGCAGAAAAATCCGCAAAAATGCTGAAAATCTTCTATCGTAAGGCATCACAAAACCTAGTAATTACTGGCGTTATCGGCCGATTTATTTTCCGCATAAATTTCCGCAGACATTGCCGAAAAAAAATAGCCGTTTGTGTTCTCTGGAAGCAAAACGATGATTACCTCGAAAACGTTCCTTGACCCAGTACTGCCAGAAAATCTGCCCGACTCGATCATTCAGGCCGCGGATCAGTTGCCGCGCAAGGCAGAATTTCTTGCCGGACGGCTCGCCGATGAGACATCGAAGCAACTGGCGGGCCTGTTGCGCATCACCAATACCTACTACTCGAATCTGATCGAAGGACATCGAACCGAGATCGCTGACCTCCAGGCTGCTCGCACGACACCGAAACGGGAAAGAAAGGAGCTCAAAGAGCTTGCCGTGCAACACATGACTCAGCAAGAGGTGATGGAGCGTGTACTTCGCATGCGTCGAACAGATAGCTTCTCCACTATGTTCGACCCCAAGTTGATCGCTACCATCCATCGTCGACTGTTCAAGGACGCATCAACCGAGGAACTGACCTTAGGCGATGGTCGCATGATGGAAGCAGGCAGACTGCGGGCCGAAGAGAATGAGCAGGTCCAGGTTGGTGCGCATGTCGCTCCGGCTGCCGCAGCTGTATTGCCCATGCTTCAACATCTGCAGCTGCACTACGGGCGAATAAAGGATCCGCGGCGCCAATTGATCGCGGCCCTGGCAGGCCATCACCGTGTGGCGCTTGTTCACCCCTTCCTTGATGGTAATGGCCGAGTGATTCGGATGCTCACCCACCTGCAACTTGTTCACCTCGGGCTAAAACCTTTCCTCTGGTCACTGTCTCGTGGCCTCGCTCGAAGGCAGGATGAGTACTATCGCTTCTTGGCTTTGGCTGATCGCCGTCGTGAAGGTGACTATGACGGGCGCGGCCAACTCTCACAGCGTCACTACTTCAACTTCATCGAGTTCATGCTCGATGTCTGCCACGACCAGATTGAGTACATGACGACCTCGCTCAACCCAGCCAGGCTACGCGAGCAAGTTGTTCATGTGTTCTCAACGGATCCTGACCTTCGCCGTGCCGGCATCAGACCCACCAGTGCAGCTGCTGTGTTAGCTCTTCTCACCCAAGGTGCGATGCCGCGTGCGGAGTTCAAGATATTCACAGGTTTGAAGGATCGACTTGCAACGGAAGAACTGAGCCACTTGATCGAAACGGGCATAGTGGTCAGTAGTACCCCCAGATCTCGCACGGTGGAAGCGGGTTTGCCCGCACGCTTCGCCGGATTGATCTTTCCAAACCTGCATTTCCAAATAGGCTAAGTTATGGCGGTGACTCAGCCGTCAGCCGCTTGAGATTCAAGGGGAGGAAACGTGCCTGGGCTTGCAAGTTTCCCAATTTTCGCACTTAGGAGAACTTGAATTGATGAGTGAACAGATCGAGCCCGGCACCCAGACCCACGCCGCCCAGCAGCGCCAGCGCGCCAGCCAGTTGGCCCAGGCGGTAAGAGCGGAATTGCAAAAAGCGGTGATCGGCCAGAGCACCGTGATCGACGATGTGCTCACTGCCCTGATCGCCGGCGGCCATGTGCTGCTCGAAGGCGTGCCGGGGTTGGGCAAGACGTTGCTGGTGCGCGCCCTCGCCCGTTGCTTCGGTGGCGAATACGCCCGCATTCAGTTCACCCCGGACCTGATGCCCAGCGACGTCACCGGTCATGCGGTCTACGACCTGCAAACCGAGCAATTCAAACTGCGCAAAGGCCCGTTGTTCACCAACCTGCTGCTGGCCGACGAGATCAACCGCGCCCCGGCAAAAACCCAGGCCGCGCTGCTCGAAGCCATGCAGGAACGCCAGGTCACCCTCGAAGGCCGCGCCCTGCCCATCGCGCAACCGTTCATGGTGCTGGCCACGCAAAACCCCATCGAACAGGAAGGCACATATCCGTTGCCGGAAGCCGAACTCGACCGCTTCATGCTCAAGGTGCGCATGGACTACCCCGAGGCCGATCAGGAATTGGACATGGTGCGCCAGGTCAGCCGCTCGACCCGCGCCGACATGCTTGATGTGCAACCGCTGCGCACTGTGTTGCAAGCCAAGGACGTGCTGGCCTTGCAGCGCATTGCCAGTGACCTGCCGCTGGACGATCAGGTGCTCGATTACGCCGTACGCCTGACTCGCACCACTCGCACCTGGCCAGGCTTGACCCTTGGCGCCGGGCCTCGCGCCTCCATCGCCCTGGCACGTTGCGCCCGCGCCCGCGCCTTGTTGCGCGGGGGCGAGTTCGTGATTCCCGACGACATCAAAGGTTGCGCCCTGGCGGTACTGCGTCACCGCGTGCGGATTGCCCCAGAGCTGGACATCGAAGGGCTGGACGTCGATCAGGTGCTCAAGCAACTGCTCGACCAAGTGCCGGCACCACGCCTGTGAACATGGCCATGCGGACCACCCCTGTGCCGAGGGAGCTTGCTCCCGCTGGGCTGCGAAGCGGCCCCACAACCAGACGACGCGTAATATCAGATAAAGCGCGCCTATCTTTTTTACGACTGCTACGCAGCCGAACGGGAGCAAGCTCCCTCGCCACAAAAAGCTCTTTTGCCACAGGAACTGTGTGCCGATGAAACCGTCCCGGCTTCTACTGGCCTGGCTTGCGGCCTTGCTGGCTATCGGCACCGCGCTGGGCGCCTTACGGGCGCTGGACATCGCCGTTCCATCAAGCCTTTTATCGATCAACTGGGGATTACTGCTAGCCCTGCTGGCCCTGGCGATACTCGACGCCATTCGCCTCAAGCGTTTGCCCTCACCGCGCCTGCAGCGACAAATGCCCGGCAGCCTGGCGCTCGGTCGATGGAGCGAAGTGCGACTGGAGGTCGAGCATAATTTTACCCAGCCACTGAACATTCAGATCTTCGACCACGTACCCGACGGCCTGAGCTTCGAAAACCTGCCCCTGTCGGTCGAACTGCAACCCGGCCAACAGAGCCAGATCAGCTACCGCCTGCGCCCGTTCATGCGCGGCCATTTCAGCTTCGAACACTGCGAAATCTACCTGCCCAGCCCAATGGGCCTGTGGTCCGACAAACGCCTGCTCAACATCCTCGACACCACCCGCGTCTACCCCGATTTCGCCCGCCTCTACGGCGGTCAGTTGCTGGCGGTGGATAACTGGCTCAGCCAGCTCGGCGTGCGCCAACGCCAGCGTCGCGGTCTGGGCCTGGAATTCCATCAGCTACGCGAATTCCGTGAAGGCGACAGCCTGCGCCAGATCGACTGGAAAGCCACCGCCCGCCAACGCACGCCCATCGCCCGCGAGTACCAGGACGAGCGCGACCAGCAAATCATCTTCATGCTCGATTGCGGCCGGCGCATGCGCAGCCAGGACGGCGAGCTCGCGCATTTCGATCACGCACTCAATGCCTGCCTGTTGCTCAGCTACATCGCGTTGCGCCAAGGCGATGCGGTAGGACTGAGCACCTTCGCCAGTGACCGGCCGCATTACCTAGCCCCGGTCAAAGGCAGCGGCCAACTCAATGTATTGCTCAACAGCGTCTACGACCTCGACAGCACCCAGCGCCCCGCCGATTACCAGGCCGCCGCCACACAGCTACTGGCCCGACAAAAACGTCGGGCGCTGGTGGTGCTGGTCACCAACCTGCGGGACGAAGACGATGAAGAACTGCTCACTGCGGTTAAACGCCTGAGCAAGCTGCATCGGGTGCTAGTGGCGAGCCTGCGCGAAGACTTGCTCGACAGCCTGCGGCAAACGCCGGTGCAAACCTTGCCGGAGGCGCTGGCCTATTGTGGGACGGTGGATTATTTGAATGATCGGGCGCAGCTCCATGAGCGGTTGAGTGCTCATGGGGTGCCGGTGGTGGATGCTCGGCCCGGGGAGTTGGGGGCCGAGTTGGTGACGGCGTATTTGGGGTGGAAAAAAGCTGGGACGATGTAACGTCGAATCGTATATAAAATCGTCATATCTCGATGTCTACATGAATATGACGTGCGAGCACGTACGACAGGCCCTCAATCCGGGCACTTACGAAAACCAATCCCACTCAACAACCTGAAAGCTCTATCACAAGGAATCAATCATGGACGAGACAAACCTATTTGCTTCAGTGCTAACGCAGATCAATGAGAACCAACTGGCTTTGGGTGCCGCTATAGAAGAACTATCGAATTGGGTGGCGCAACGAGGGGCTACCGAAGTAGCGGATAACATCCGATGTGCATTGCAAACGATAGATCGAAACCAAGAATTCATCTCTTTGGCACTTATTTCTATCTCCACCGATTTTAAAGATTCACAGGTTCCAAAAAAGCATGACCCTAATGACTAGCTAACCATCAAGAGTCGTAATTCTCCTCGGCTATTACCCGATGCCTCTCATCGGGTAACAACTGACGTTCATGGTCAGTAATCTGCTTGTTGTCCTCCTCCCGACTTCTCGAATAGCAGCGCTAACGGCTACAGAATGAAGCGCATCTGCCTACAAGTGTCAGCGACCCGGCTGATTGTGGGTGGTGTCCGTCCCGACATAAGGTTCTCCTTCCCTCGCTGCCGTCCATTCGTCTACCTCCGAATCGGCGGCAGCTCCAACAAGGAGTTAACCGTGTTGATGCCTCGACCCAATCCACTCAATACCATCCCGCGTTCCCCCTACGGAACCCTCGACTCAAGAAAACTCCAAGAAGCTGCCAACAGGGCTCTAGATCACTATCTCAAACGGGAAAGCACTGAGCCGTGTTTTGCCAACGAACGCCCCACCGAGGAACGATCCATGAAAATGTTCACCGTTGTCCCCGATGCCAATCCCGAAGCCTTGACCATCGAGACCTACGAAACCTTTTCGACGGTCAGCCTTCTGCTGCTCGATCTGGCTGAAAGCCTGAACGACAAGCCGCGACATCTGGCCATGGCGATTTATCGGATGAGTGAGTTGGGGTTGATGCTGGTGGAGCGGTCGCTGGATAACGAGAAGGCGATTAAAACGACGTAGCGACGAATCCCTGTAGCAGCTGGCGCAGCCTGCGTTCGGCTGCGCAGCAGTCGTAAAATCAGCACTCGCGGTGAATCAGGTAGACCGTGCGCCTCGGTTTTACGACTGCTATGCAGCCGAACGCAGGCTGCGCCAGCTGCTACAGGCCGCGGGCTTGTCAGGCAGAGGCTGGCAACGGCTGAAAGCTGAAGTACTGCGTCAACGCCTCCATCAGTTGCCCATATTCCGGCGGTGCCCGTTGCAGGCTGAATCCGGCGTCGTAATGGTGGGGGGTTGCGTCTTCATGGCACCACAGGCAACAGGCCGCCAGGTCAATGACCTGCTGGCAGCCGTCGCTGGCGGGGATTTTTATTCGAAGGTCAAAGTCGGCGCCCACCATCATCGGCAACTGGCTGATGAGCATCAGCCCGTCGGCGGACACGTTGCCCAGAAAGCCGATGGGTTTGTCGGTGACGCTGTTGAACACTCTCAGAAAATACGGCAGTTGATGCCGCTCGATCCGGCGGTCAGTGAACATGCGTTATTCGCCATGCAAGGCCCTTAAGCAGGGCCGCACTAATGCTTCGGAACGGGCCTGCTTCTATAGATAGAGGCATGGGCGCGCTCTCCCCGATCCTGGTGCGACAGTCCATCCTTCCGCTGTCACTTACTGCTGCCGATCACAGGTGTTACGTCGATTAGAAACAAGGCTCTAAATCGATCTATTCGACTATAGCTCACCACCGCCGGTCAGCCAGCCTTTGTAGGAAAACCTCAATCAGAACCGGGTCGGGCGTACCTGCGCCGCGCTGCGAGTCGGGTAATGCCCCAGGCTCTCCAGGGTTTCCAACCGGGCACGGGCGCGGTAGGCATATTCGCTTTGCGGGTAGGCCGCGATGATGAACTGGTAGGTCTGGGCCGCATCAATAAACAGCTTCTGCCGCTCCAGGCATTGGCCGCGCATCATCGTCACTTCCGGCTGCACGTAACGACGGGAACGGCTTTCGCGATCGACCTTGGACAGTTCGAGCATCACCTGCTCGCAGTTGCCACGCTCGTAGGCGCTGTAGGCATTATTCAGATGATGGTCCATCGACCAACGGGTGCAGCCCGCAGCACTGAGGGCAAGGACGGCAATGAGCGCGAATCGCATAGGGGGATCTCCTGTCTTGCGCTCTGTATCGACCCGTTGTCGGAAATCTTCAGGATGGCGTGCTGCAAAGTTGCGGGGTTCAATAAAGAAGGCAATAACCAAGTTCTTCGCAAAAAAGTAGTGCAAACGAACAATGACTACACCTCAGGACCATAGTAGCCTCTGCTAGCGCTTGAACTCAGGAGTCTTTGCATGTCCGTCCGTCGTACCAAAATCGTCGCTACCCTTGGCCCGGCCAGTAACTCGCCGGAAGTTCTTGAACAGTTGATTCTGGCTGGCCTGGACGTCGCCCGTCTGAACTTCTCCCACGGCACCCCCGACGAGCACAAGGCTCGCGCGAAGCTGGTGCGTGACCTCGCAGCCAAGCACGGCCGCTTCGTCGCCCTGCTGGGTGACCTGCAAGGCCCGAAAATTCGTATCGCCAAATTCGCCAACAAGCGGATCGAGCTGAAGATCGGTGACCAGTTCACCTTCTCCACCAGCCATCCGCTGACCGAAGGCAACCAGCAAGTGGTCGGCATCGACTACCCGGACCTGGTCAAGGACTGCGGCGTGGGCGACGAGCTGCTGCTCGACGACGGCCGCGTGGTGATGCGCGTCGATACCGCCACCGCCACCGAACTGAACTGCACCGTGACCATCGGCGGCCCGCTGTCGGACCATAAAGGCATCAACCGTCGCGGTGGTGGCCTGACGGCGCCGGCCCTGACCGAGAAAGACAAGGCCGACATCAAGCTCGCTGCCGAAATGGAAGTCGACTACCTCGCCGTGTCCTTCCCGCGTGACGCTGCCGACATGGAATACGCCCGTCAACTGCGCGACGAAGCCGGCGGCACTGCCTGGCTGGTGGCGAAGATCGAACGCGCCGAAGCCGTGGCCGACGACGAAACCCTCGACGGCCTGATCAAGGCCTCCGACGCGGTGATGGTTGCCCGTGGTGACCTGGGTGTGGAAATCGGCGACGCCGAGTTGGTGGGCATTCAGAAGAAAATCATTCTGCACGCACGCCGCCACAACAAGGCCGTGATCGTCGCGACCCAGATGATGGAGTCGATGATCCAGAACCCGATGCCGACCCGCGCCGAAGTGTCCGACGTAGCCAACGCCGTGCTCGACTACACCGACGCCGTGATGTTGTCGGCCGAAAGTGCCGCTGGTCTGTACCCGCTGGAAGCGGTGCAAGCCATGGCGCGCATCTGCATCGGCGCTGAAAAGCACCCGACCAGCAAGACCTCCAGCCACCGCATCGGCAAGACGTTCGAACGTTGCGACGAGAGCATCGCCCTGGCCACGATGTACACCGCCAACCACTTCCCGGGTGTGAAGGCGATCATCGCCCTGACCGAAAGTGGCTACACGCCGTTGATCATGTCGCGCATCCGTTCCTCGGTGCCGATCTACGCGTTCACCCCGCACCGCGAAGCCCAGGCCCGCGCGGCCATGTTCCGTGGCGTCTACACCGTACCGTTCGACCCGGCATCCTTGCCGGCCGAGCAAGTCAGCCAGGCCGCGATCGACGAGTTGCTCAAACGCGGCGTCGTGGAGAAAGGCGACTGGGTCATCCTGACCAAGGGCGACAGCTACCACACCACCGGCGGCACCAACGGGATGAAAATCCTGCACGTTGGCGACCCGATGGTCTGAGTGACCGCTCGCTGAAAAACAAAAGCCCCGCCATGTGAATGGCGGGGCTTTTTGGTGATCGTTCCCACGCTCCGCGTGGGAATGCCTCAACGGACGCTCCGCGTTCGGCTTTTGGGACGCAGAGCGTCCCGGGCTGCATTCCCACGCAGAGCGTGGGAACGATCGGCTAGTGTTTGCTGATAAACGCTGACAACGCCGCAATCGCCTCCGGCGAACGCAGCCGTTGGGTGAATAACGCGCCCTCTTCTTCTATTGCGTTGCGCAGCTGTTCCCGACCCGGTGCTTTCATCAATTGCTTGCTGATGCGCACCGCCTCCGGCGGCAACGACTCGAAACGCAACGCCATCTCCCGCGCCTTGGCCAACGCTGCTTCGCCACTGCCCAAGGCCTCAGTCGCTATCCCCCACGCGGCAGACTGTTCACCGCTGAAACCTTCGCCGAGCAATAGCAACTCCGCCGCTTTGGCATGGCCGAGCAAACGCGGCAAGATCAGGCTGGAACCAAACTCCGGGCATAACCCCAGATTGACGAACGGCATGCGCAACCGCGCGTCTTTGCTGACGTAAACCAGATCGCAATGCAGCAGCATCGTCGTGCCGATCCCCACCGCCGCACCGGCCACGGCGGCGATCACCGGTTTGCGGCACTCCAGTAACTGGAGCATGAAGTGGAACACCGGGCTGTCGAGGTTGCTGGGGGGTTGCTGGAGAAAATCGCCGATGTCGTTGCCAGCCGTGAAGCACTCGGCGCTGCCGGTGATCAGCACAGCTTTGATCTCGGGATCGCTGTCGGCAAGTCGCAGCCCCTCCGCCAGTTGGCTGTACATGGCGCGGGTCAGGGCGTTTTTCTTTTCGGGGCGGTTGAGGCGCAGGGTCAGCAAACCGCGCTCGCGTTCAAATCGGATGGCATCGGGCATGGCGAGTCCTGATCTGAGAGAGGATCAACTGTGGCGAGGGAGCTTGCTCCCGCTTGAGTGCGCAGCGCTCACAAACTTTTGGGGCCGCTACGCAGCCCAGCGGGAGCAAGCTCCCTCGCCACAACAATCAGCGCTCAACCATGGGGGACAAAGACATCCGCCAGCAGTTGATTGCGCGGCAAACCCGCCAGGTACAGGCGCCGGGCAAAGGCGTCGACGCTGTCGGGTGCTCCGCAGACTAAGGCCAGGGTTTGCCGGGAAACAAGGCGCAGTTGTGCCAAAGCCGCGGGCAACTCGGCCGCCGTCCACAGCTCGACGTTAAGGTTTTCACGGCCCTCGGCCATGGCTTGCAGGGGTTTGGCCAGATAATGCTCACTGGCATCATGGGCCAGGTGAATGACGCGGATGGCGCCCTGGTGATGCTGCCGCAACGCTTCGCGCAAGATGCCGAACAACGGCCCCAGACCGGTGCCGGCCGCCAGCAACCACAGCGGCCGGGTGTGCCAGTCCGGATCGTAATGCAGCGCACCGCCGCGCAATTCGCCGAGGCGGATCGGATCACCGATTTTCAGCCGACGCGCCGCATCACTGAATTCCCCCGGTTGACGGCAATCGAGGTGGAACTCCAGAAAGCGGTCTTCTTCCGGCAGGCTGGCCAGGGAATACGGCCGCGCCACCTGCCCCGCCCACAACACCAGATGCTGCCCCGCCTGATAGCGCAACGGTCGCTCGCTGGTCAGGCGCAAACGCAACACGCTGGCGCTCAGCCAATCGCTGGCGACCACTTGCGCGGCAAGGCCATCGCGCAGCGGGTCGAAGGTTTCGACTTGCAGATCGTCAACTACCTGGCACTGACAGGCCAACCGCCAACCCTGCTGGCGCTGTTCATTGCTCAAGGCATCGGGACGGCTGTCGCTGGGCAAGCCCTCGACGCATTTGACCAGGCACGCATGGCAACTGCCGGCGCGGCAGCTATAGGGCACCGACACGCCGTTTTGATTCAAGGCATCGAGCAGGTTGCTGCCCGCCTCCACTGCCCATTGGCGCTCGCCGACCCGTAACTCAGGCATCGACATTCTCCCAGGCGGCCGCGCAACGGTTACGGCCGTCACGCTTGGCGCGGTACAGCGCCTGATCGGCGCGGTGCAAGGCGTGATCCAGATCGTCGCCCAGTTCCAGCAAGGTCATGCCCGCCGACAGGCTGAGGTGGGCGACCTCCAGGCCGACCAATTCGACATCCATGAAGGCAATGCGCAAACGCTCGCAACACGCCGTCAGGCGCTCGGCATCGCAATCGGGCAACAGCACCACGAACTCTTCACCGCCATAACGGGCCAGAATATCGCCATCGCGCAGGCAGGCAGTGGCCACCCCGGCGAACGCTTGCAACACCTGATCGCCAGCGGCGTGGCCGTGAACATCGTTGATGCGTTTGAAGTGGTCGAGGTCGATCAGCGCCAAACCGTGCACGACACCGACTTCCATGGCGCTCAACTCTCGAGAGGCCAGGCGCAGGAAATGCCGGCGGTTGAACAGCCCGGTGAGTTCGTCGGTCGCCACCAGGCCTTCGAGCTGGCGCATCATTCCGCGCAGGGTGTCTTGATGCGCCTGCAAGGCGAACCGCCGCTGACGCATACGCTGGCGCGACAGTTGGACGTAGCGGGCATAGAGCACTAGCCAGCCGAGCACCACAAACAGCACGCACACCTGCAACAGGGCCTGCGTCGGGTCGTGCATCTGGAAGTGGTAGAGCTCCCATAACGTGACGGCGCTGAAACTGAAAAACACCAGCAACGCGCAACGCACAAAAGCCATGCGCGATAAATGAAACAACCCAAACAACAGGATCAGCAGGTAAAACACCAGAAACGCACCACGGGCCTCGTCCAGATGGGCGATCAGCCAGGTTTGCCATCCAAGCCCCAGCAGTATTTGCACTTCGGTCAGGCTGGGGTCGGAGCAGCGCAGGTTGGCGCCGCTGTAAAACACCGCGAACAACACGGCCTGGCTGAACACCGTCAACACGCTGCCGATCACCATGCCGGCAAGGGAGTCGTCGTAATGACCGGTGAAAAACGCCAGCCACACCAGCAGCAAAGCCAGGGCATAGGTGCCGGCCGCGAGGGCAAAGCGTTTGAGCAAAAGCCGCTGGATGGCGTTATGGGTCAATCGTTGATTCACCGTGCGAAAGGAGGCTGATCGAGTGTCCTACTCTACAGGCCGGATGCCACTTTAGTGGCGAGTCTGATAAATGACCATTCAATTTTTGGGGCGAAAATCTGGCGTCAAACCCATGACCCGGACTCGGGGCACCTGTGGCGAGGGAGCTTGCTCCCGCTGGGCTGCGCAGCGGCCCCCTGCATTCTTTCGATAGATCGCGGTTGCAGGGTTTACGACTGCTTTGCAGCCGAGCGGTAGCAAGCTCCCTCGCCACAAAAGCCCTTCTATCCATGTGTGGGCGGTATGCGACCAACGTTTGACTGTCAACGGATGTACCCGCCTTTGATGCGCGGTATACTGCCGCGCCTTTTTAGCGTCGCGCCAGCATGCCCGGCGTGCCTTGAAAGGTGTCTGCGACCGACCGATGCACCCAAGCCGCAGGCACCTTATTGAATGTTCCCGTCTTTTAGAGGAGCGCGACTCGATGACCGTGATCAAGCAAGACGACCTGATTCAGAGCGTTGCCGACGCCCTGCAATTCATTTCTTACTACCACCCCGTGGATTTCATCCAGGCGATGCACGAGGCCTACCTGCGTGAAGAATCGCCGGCAGCCCGCGATTCCATCGCGCAAATCCTGATCAACTCGCGCATGTGCGCCACTGGCCACCGCCCGATCTGCCAGGACACCGGTATCGTGACCGTGTTCGTGCGTGTAGGCATGGACGTACGTTGGGATGGCGCCACCATGGGCCTGGACGACATGATCAACGAAGGCGTGCGCCGGGCTTACAACCTGCCGGAAAACGTCCTGCGTGCCTCGATCCTCGCCGACCCGGCGGGTGCTCGTAAAAACACCAAGGACAACACCCCGGCCGTTATCCACTACTCCATCGTTCCGGGTAACACCGTGGAAGTGGACGTGGCGGCCAAGGGCGGCGGTTCCGAGAACAAGTCGAAAATGGCCATGCTCAACCCGTCCGACTCGATCGTCGACTGGGTGCTCAAGACCGTTCCGACCATGGGCGCCGGCTGGTGCCCACCGGGCATGCTCGGCATCGGCATCGGCGGCACCGCCGAGAAAGCCGCCGTGATGGCCAAGGAAGTGTTGATGGAATCCATCGACATTCACGAGCTCAAAGCACGCGGCCCGCAGAACCGTATCGAAGAGATGCGCCTGGAGCTGTTCGAGAAGGTCAACCAACTGGGCATCGGTGCCCAGGGCCTGGGTGGCCTGACCACCGTGCTCGACGTGAAGATCATGGATTACCCGACCCACGCCGCCTCCCTGCCGGTGTGCATGATCCCGAACTGCGCTGCCACCCGTCACGCGCATTTCGTGCTCGACGGTTCCGGCCCGGCCTCCCTGGAAGCACCACCGTTGGACGCCTACCCGGAAATCGTCTGGGAAGCCGGCCCGTCGGCCCGTCGCGTCAACCTCGACACCCTGACGCCGGAAGAAGTGCAGAGCTGGAAGCCGGGCGAAACCGTCCTGCTCAACGGCAAGATGCTCACCGGTCGCGACGCCGCGCACAAGCGCATGGTCGAGATGCTGAACAAGGGTGAAACCCTGCCGGTGGACCTGAAAGGTCGCTTCATCTACTACGTCGGCCCGGTCGATCCGGTGCGCGAAGAAGTGGTTGGTCCTGCCGGCCCGACTACCGCCACGCGGATGGACAAGTTCACCCGTCAGATCCTCGAGCAAACCGGCCTGTTGGGCATGATCGGCAAATCCGAGCGCGGCCCTACCGCGATCGAAGCGATCAAGGACCACAAAGCCGTTTACCTGATGGCAGTCGGCGGCGCGGCTTACCTGGTGGCGCAAGCCATCAAGAAGTCGCGCGTGGTGGCGTTCGCCGAACTGGGCATGGAAGCGATCTACGAGTTCGACGTTAAAGACATGCCGGTCACCGTTGCGGTGGACAGCAAGGGTGAGTCGGTACACATCACCGGCCCTGCGATCTGGCAGCAAAAGATCAGCGAAAGCCTGGCGGTAGAAGTGCAGTAAGCGCTTCAGTCTGCCAAAGCGGCCGGTTCATCGTTATGGATGACCCGGCCGTTTTTTTATCCAGTGTCCAAACCGTTCGCGATAGAAAAACCTGGTACTTTGGCAACTCTCAAGCCTGTTAGTCGCCCGAACGATTGGTGAGTGCGCGAACAGGACGCCGAGCCGATCACCTGCATGGTATGGTGCCCGCCCGACCTACTCTCTGTTTGCGCCAGCATGCTGCCGACCTCCCGTACCCTGCGTCTGTCGTTGTACACCCTGCTGATCGTCGCCGGTGCCGTCCTCGCCGCCACTCTGGCCATCCGCCACGCCGAGCGTCAGGCGCAGGAAGAAGACGCCGCCCGCGCCAACCAGCAACTGGCGCTGTACGCCAATTCCCTGCACACCCTGATCGACCGCTACCGCGCGCTGCCCGCCGTATTGGCGCTGGACCCGGAGTTGCGCGCCGCGCTCGATGGCCCGGTAACGCCTGAGCAACAAGACGCACTGAATCGCAAACTGGAAAAAATCAACGGCGCCGCGCAGTCCTCGACCCTGGAACTGCTCGACCGCACCGGCCTGGCCGTGGCCGCCAGCAATTGGCGTTTGCCCAGCAGTTACGTCGGCCACAACTACGGTTTTCGCCCTTACTTCAGCCAGACCCGCACCCAGGGCACCGGGCGCTTTTACGCGGTGGGGGTGACCAGTGGCATTCCCGGTTACTTCCTGTCCAGCGCGGTGACCGGCGACAGTGGCGAGTTCCTCGGTGCCATGGTGGTGAAACTGGAGTTCCCGGAGCTTGAGCGCGAATGGCGTCAGGGCAGCGACACGTTGCTGGTCAGCGATGCGCGCGGGATCATCTTCATCGCCAACCAGCCGGGCTGGCGCTATCGCCAATTGAAACCGCTGAACGACAGCGACCGCGCCGAGCTCAAAGCCACCCGGCAATACGACAAACAACCGCTAACCCCGCTTGAGTATCAATCGGTGCGACGCTTCGACGACAACAGTGCGCTGACCCGAGTCGACGGCCCCGACGGAACGGCGGATTACCTCTGGGAATCCCTGCCGCTAGCCGCCGAAGGCTGGACGCTGCACCTGTTGCGTCGCCCGCAAATCGCCTTCGAAGACCGCCGCAACGCCGGGCTCGCCGCTGCCGGCGCCTGGTTGACGCTGGTATTTCTGTTGTTGTTCCTCAATCAACGTTGGCGGCTGGCGAAATTGCGTCAGCGCAGCCGTGAAGAACTCGAGCAACTGGTGGAAGAACGCACCCGCGATTTGCGCACCGCCCAGGACGGGCTGGTGCAATCGGCCAAACTCGCGGCCCTTGGGCAAATGTCCGCAGCGCTGGCCCATGAAATCAACCAGCCGCTGACCGCCCAGCGCATGCAGCTTGCTACGCTGAGGTTGCTACTCGATCACGGCCGGGTCGACGACGCCTACAAGGCGCTCAAACCGGTGGACGACATGCTCACGCGCATGGCCGCCCTCACCGGCCACCTGAAAACCTTCGCGCGCAAAAGCCCCAGCGGTTTGCGCGAGCGGCTGGATCTGGCGGCGGTGGTGGATCAGGCCCTGCAATTGCTCGACGCGCGCCTGCGCGATGAGCAGGTCAGCCTGGTGCTGCATCTGACCCGACCGGCGTGGGTGCGTGGCGATGCGATTCGTCTGGAACAGGTGCTGATCAACCTGCTGCGCAACGCCCTGGACGCCATGCAGGGCAAACCCTGCAAGCGTCTGGAGATTCGCCTCGAGGCCGACGAACAGCTGTGGCGCCTGAGTGTCATCGACAATGGCGGCGGCATTGCCGAAGAACATTTGAGCCAGGTGTTCGATCCGTTCTTCACCACCAAACCGGTGGGTGATGGCCTGGGCCTGGGGCTGGCCGTGTCCTTTGCCATCGTCCACGAAGCGGGCGGACGCCTGAGCGCCGATAATGGCGAAAAAGGCGCGGTGTTCACCCTGACGTTGCCCATTGATCTGGAGGTAGCTGCCTGATGCTCAATTCGGTGATGGTGGTCGATGACGAAAGCAGCATCCGCAGCGCCGTCGAACAGTGGCTGAGCCTGTCGGGGTTCGAGGTGCAGCTGTTCAGCCGCGCCGATGAGTGCCTGGCGCAACTGCCGAAACACTTCCCCGGGGTGATTCTCAGCGATGTGCGCATGCCCGGCATGACCGGGCTGGAGCTGCTGGCCGAAGTGCAGCGGCGCGACGCCGATTTGCCGGTGATCTTGCTGACCGGTCACGGCGATGTGCCGATGGCCGTCGAAGCGATGCGCGATGGCGCCTACGATTTCCTTGAAAAACCCTTCAGCCCGGAAACCCTGCTGAGCAGCCTGCGCCGGGCGCTGGACAAACGCCGGCTGGTGCTGGAAAACCGCGCCCTGCACGAGCAGGCCGACAATCGCGCCAAACTCGATGCCACCTTACTGGGGGTGTCCCGTGGTTTGCAGACGCTGCGCCGGCAAGTGCTGGATCTGGCGACGTTGCCGGTCAATGTGTTGATCCGTGGCGAAACCGGCAGCGGCAAGGAACTGGTTGCCCGCTGCCTGCACGACTTCGGTCCCCGCGCCGACAAACCCTTCGTCGCGTTGAACTGCGCAGCGATTCCTGAGCAGCTGTTCGAGGCCGAACTGTTTGGTCATGAAAGTGGCGCGTTCACTGGTGCCCAGGGCAAGCGCATCGGCAAGCTCGAATACGCCGACGGCGGCACACTGTTTCTCGATGAAATCGAAAGCATGCCGCTGGCGCAGCAGGTGAAACTGCTGCGGGTGTTGCAGGAACAGAAGCTTGAGCGATTGGGCTCCAATCAGAGCATCCGCGTGGATTTGCGGATCATCGCCGCGACCAAACCCGACTTGCTGGATGAAGCCCGGGCCGGGCGTTTTCGCGAGGATTTGGCCTATCGCTTGAACGTCGCCGAGCTGCGGCTGCCGCCGTTGCGTGATCGGCGTGAAGACATTCCGCTGTTGTTCGAGTTCTTCGCGCAAAGTGCCGCCGAACGTCTTGGCCGTACCTTTCCACCGTTGAGCGGGCCGCAATTGAGCCATCTGCTGAGCCACGACTGGCCGGGCAATGTGCGCGAACTGGCGAACGTCGCCGAGCGCCAGGTGCTGGGCCTCGGCGAACCGGAACCAGCAGGGATCGATCCCGGCCAGTCACTGGCGGCGCAGCAGGAAGCCTTCGAAGCGCATTGCTTGCGCGCGGCACTGACCCGGCACAAGGGCGATGTGAAAGCGGTGCTTGAAGAACTGCAACTGCCGCGTCGTACCTTCAATGAAAAGATGCAGCGGCATGGGTTGAGCCGGGAAATGTTTTTGCAGGACAGCTGATGATCGTTCCCATGCTCTGCGTGGGAATGCAGCCCGGGACGCTCTGCGTCCCAAAGCCGAACGCGGAGCGTCCGTAGAGGCATTCCCACGCAGAGCGTGGGAACGATCAATCCAGGCCTGGAATAAGCAATTTTCCGCTCACACGCCCTCTACAATGAGCGGATTTCCGCTCAACAAAACCTCTCACCCCCTCTAAACCGGCCCTCCTCCCCTTGGCACAGCTCCTGCTATAGCCCCTGCAGGCTGCGTTTATACGCGCTCCACAAAAACAATTAAACGAAGGATCCTTCAATGGATAACTCCAACGCCCTGCCTCTTGGGTCGGCCGCCGCGCCGGTCAAAGAAAAAACCACTGCCGGCCGGATCAAATCGATCTTCAGCGGCTCTGTCGGCAACATGGTCGAGTGGTACGACTGGTACGTCTATGCCGCCTTCTCCCTGTACTTCGCCAAAGCCTTCTTCCCCAAAGGCGACACCACCGCCCAACTGCTCAACACCGCCGCGATCTTCGCCGTGGGTTTCCTGATGCGCCCGATTGGTGGCTGGCTGATGGGCCTCTACGCCGACAAGGCCGGCCGTAAAGCCGCGCTCATGGCGTCGGTGTACCTGATGTGCTTCGGCTCGCTGCTGATTGCCCTGAGCCCGGGCTATGAAACCATCGGTATCGGCGCGCCGATCCTGCTGGTGTTCGCCCGCCTGCTACAAGGTTTGTCGGTAGGTGGCGAATATGGCACCTCGGCGACGTACCTCAGCGAGATGGCGACCAAGGAACGTCGCGGCTTCTACTCGAGTTTCCAGTACGTGACGCTGATCTCCGGCCAGCTCATCGCCCTGGGTGTGCTGATCGTGCTGCAAAACTTCCTGACCACCGAAGAGCTGTACGCCTGGGGCTGGCGCATTCCGTTCGCCATTGGCGCGCTGTGTGCCGTGGTCGCGTTGTACCTGCGTCGTGGCATGGAAGAAACCGAGTCGTTCACCAAAAAAGAGAAAGCCCGAGAAAGCGCCATGCGCACCTTGCTGCGCCATCCCAAGGAACTGCTGACCGTGGTCGGCCTGACCATGGGCGGCACGCTGGCGTTCTACACCTACACCACGTACATGCAGAAATACCTGGTGAACACCGTCGGCATGAGCATTTCCGACTCCACCACGATTTCCGCGGCCACGCTGTTCCTGTTCATGTGCCTGCAACCGATCATCGGCGGGCTGTCGGATAAAGTCGGTCGTCGGCCGATCCTGATTGCCTTCGGCATTCTAGGGACGCTGTTCACCGTACCGATCCTGACCACCCTGCACACCATCCAGACCTGGTGGGGCGCGTTCTTCCTGATCATGGCGGCGCTGATCATCGTCAGCGGCTACACCTCGATCAACGCAGTGGTCAAAGCCGAACTGTTCCCCACCGAAATCCGCGCCCTGGGCGTTGGCCTGCCGTACGCATTGACCGTGTCGATCTTCGGCGGCACCGCTGAATACATCGCGCTGTGGTTCAAGAGCATCGGCATGGAAACCGGTTACTACTGGTATGTCACGGCGTGCATCGCGGTGTCGTTGCTGGTGTATGTGACCATGAAAGACACCCGCAAGCATTCGCGGATCGAGACGGACTGACTAACAGTCGCATTGATGGTGGCTGTTGCGACCTCTTCGCGGGCAAGCCTCGCTCCTACAAAGGCACTTGTAGGAGCGAGGCTTGCCCGCGAAGTCTCAAGTCAACTCGGCCGCCGTCTGCTTCGCGTACTTGCCCTGCACGTAAGACGCCCCCGCAATCATCACCACCAGAATCCCCGCCAACACCAGCGACGAACCGATGGTGCCGAAATCCAGGCCACCCTTTGCATGGGGTTTGGTCAGGAAGTCGCCCAAGGTTGCGCCGAATGGCCGCGTCAGCACGAACGCCACCCAGAACAGCAGCACTGACGAAATCTTCGTGAAGTATTTCAACAGCACCACCAGCGCAATGGTCGAGCCGATCAACAGTGCGCCACCGGCAAAACCCAGGCCCGAGTCGTCGGCCAGGTAATCGCCGAGTGCGGTGCCCAAGGTGTTGGAAAACAGAATCGCCATCCAATAGAACATCTCGCCACGGAAGGTCTGGACCTTGGTGACGTTCAGCGAATCGCCGCTCAAGCGCCAGGCCGCGAAAATCCCCAGCAGAATCGCAATCAGGATCATCGAACCGGTGGCGTAGCCCAATTCAAGGGTGCGGTCCATGAAGTCCGACATGGTGGTGCCAGCGGTGCTGGTCGACAGAATCACGATCCAGTACAGCACCGGTTTGTAGGTTTTGGACATCAACTGCGTGACCAGCGTCAGCACAAAGATGCTGATCAGGATCAGCGAGCTGATGGCGTAACCGACATTGAGGGTCATCGACAACAAATCCCCCGCGGTTTCACCCAGGGTCGTCGCGCAGATTTTCATCACCCAGAACGCCAGGGTGATCTGAGGAAGTTTATTCATTCAAGGAAAGCTCCAGTGTTCGTGACGGTCGTTTCTTCGGGTTATGGACCGGTGCGCAGACTGGCGATGGAGCAGTGAAAAATAGGTAAGTGCAGGATGAAAATTCTGTCACTCGGGAAAAAGAGCGCGATTAATCGGTGGTTAATGCCCGGTACTCATCCTGCCCCCCGTCGATCAATTCACTGCGATATGCAAACTGGAGTTACCACCATGAAAACCAAACTGATGCTCGCCCTGACCCTCTCCGTGCTGGCCGCCAATACCTTCGCCGCCGACGGTTACGACCGCACCGGTTCCGCCATCTTCACCGCGCAAAGCAACGCCGCTGGCGACAGCCGCACCGACGCAGCCAAAGTCGCTACCGACAGCGTCGATCGCACCGACGCTGCCCGCACCAACTGATCGCTGAACGCACCACACAGCCCGGCTTTGGCCGCAATGCTGTTCACTTGAACGCACTCCCAGTCATGCCTACCTTTGTGGCGAGCGAGCTTGCTCGCGCTGGGCTGCGTAGCGGCCCCAAAAATCTGACAACCATTGCCGATTTTTGTGAGTGCTACGCACTCAAGCGGGAGCAAGCTCCCTCGCCACAGGTTTCTCTGACTCAAGACGCTCTTAAGTGAACGGTATTGCGGCTTTTGCCGGGCTTAGTCATTTCTGGGATCTATTTGCAGTAACAACATCCCGAGCTGGAATTTACCCGATACGGCCTGCACTATTTGCCATCCCGAACACCCCAGGAATTCACTCCATGCCCGACGACATTCATTTCTACGAACCCGCCAACGGCCACGGCCTGCCGCACGACCCGTTCAACGCCATCGTCGGCCCGCGTCCCATCGGCTGGATTTCCTCCCAGGACGCCAACGGTCGCCTGAACCTGGCGCCCTACAGCTTCTTCAATGCCTTCAACTACATTCCGCCGATCATCGGGTTTTCCAGCGTCGGGCGCAAAGATAGCCTGAACAACATCGAGCAGACCGGTGAATTCGCCTGGAACCTGGCGACGCGTCCGCTGGCCGAGCAGATGAACCAGAGCTGTGCCATGGTCGGGCCGGAGGTCAACGAGTTCGAACTGTCCGGGCTGACCACCGCCGCGTCGAAAATCATTCAGGTGCCACGGGTCGCCGAAAGCCCGGTGTCCTTCGAGTGCAAGGTCACGCAGATCATTCAGTTGCAACGCGCCAACAAGGAAGTGGTGCCGAGCTGGCTGATTCTCGGCGAAGTGGTCGCCGTGCACATTGCCAAATGGCTGTTGAAGGATGGGGTGTACGACACCGCCGCGGCAGAACCGATTCTGCGCGGCGGCGGGCCAGCGGATTATTTTCAGCTGGGGCCAGAGGCACTGTTCAAGATGTTCCGCCCGGGGGGCGGTCAAGTGATTACCAGAGCAGGTCGGCGTCTTCTTTAACGTCTTTGAGGCGGGTCAGCTCTTTGGCTGCGGCCTCGTCGGCTTCATGAGCGGTCTTGAAAGTCTGGCCTTCCAGCACTTTGTGAAAAACCGGGGCACCGGAACCACCGAGGGCTTTGACGGCAATCGCGGCGTGGTAACCGCCCTCGCCCGGTACTACTGCTGAAACGGCTTCAAAGTGTTCAAAGGCTTTACGTGCCATGTCGCGGATCCTGGCTAATGGAGAGTTGCGCCATTAAACCCTCAACCGGCCAGTTTGTGTACCGCTGCCTGGGACTGGCCGAGGGCCTGGGCCGCCGAGACATCCTTGAAGGTATGGAAATCCAGGCTGTTGACCACCATATCCTGCACCAGCTCGGCAAAAATCTGCATCGCCGGGCTGCCGAAGTAAGCGGTCATGGCCTGTTGGCTGACCCAGAAACCGGACACCAGCCACAGCTCGGGATCACATTGCGAGTGCTGCAGGGCGAAGCTCAGGCAACCCGGCGCATTGCGCGACGGCTCGATCAGGGCGCTCAGGCGCGCACCGAGTTCTGCCGAACGCCCGGCGCGGGCGCGAACGAAGGCCATATGACTGACGGGGATCTGCGTAGACATGTTCAACCCTCCCAGGGAGTCGAGTGGCAGCCGTGGGACGGGCTGCGACAGGATCCAAGATTAGGCGGCGCATCACAGTCACCGTTAGTCGATTTCTGCCGGCTTATTGCACAATTCTGCGCGGCTGCAGCAAACGCCTGTAACAATGTGTAAAACCCTGTCACGCCATTGCCACATGACTTTCAAGCAAGTTTCACCGGCATTGTCCTGCCATAACAGCGCCGCGTATTCACCCCGCGCAGAATCAGGCAAGCTTTTGACAGGATGTGTCTACCGCTGTCCCTTGCACAAATTTAAGCTCGGCCCATGACCAACACTTCACGGAGGATTCCCTGCATGTCGTCGCTCGATCACTTTCAGGCTCCGCTTCCCGCCGACATGGAGAAACAGCGCGCGGAACTGGCCGACCTGATCCGCCGCAACACGCTGGACGATGGCTCCTATGCCACCGCCGTCGGTTCGCTGTTCATGTCGCGTCACAGCAAATCCCATGATTTCGCCCCGGGGCTGGCCCAACCGGCCCTGTGCATCATGGCCCAGGGGCGCAAGGAAGTTCGGCTGGCGGACGAGCACTTCAATTACGACCCGCTGAATTACCTGGTGGTGTCAGTCTCGATGCCCTTGAGCGGACGGGTGGTGAATGCCTCGCCCGAAGAACCGATTCTCGCCGTTCGGCTGGACATCGACCCGGCGGAAATCACCGCGCTGATTGCTGACGCCGGCCCCATCGGCGTGCCCACACGGCCCACCAGTCGCGGCCTGTATGTCGAGCGGATCGACGCAGCCATGCTCGACGCCGTGCTGCGCCTGGTGCGTTTGCTGGACACACCGAAAGACATCGCCATGCTGGCGCCGCTGATTCGTCGGGAGATTCTGTATCGGCTGTTGCGCAGCCAGCAGGGGCATCGGCTGTATGAGATTGCCATCGCCAACAGCCAGAGCCATCGCATCAGCCAGGCGATCAAATGGCTCAACGGCAATTATGAGCAACCGCTGCGCATCGATGATCTGGCGCGGGAAGTGAACCTGAGCGTGTCGACACTGCATCACCGCTTCAAGGCGATGACGGCAATGAGTCCGCTGCAGTATCAGAAACAGCTGCGCCTGCAAGAAGCGCGACGGTTGATGCTGGCCGAAGGGCTGGAAGCGTCGGCGGCGGGTTATCGGGTGGGGTATGAAAGCCCTTCGCAGTTCAGCCGGGAGTACAGCCGATTGTTCGGGGCGCCGCCGCTGCGGGATTTGGCGCGGTTGCGGTTGACCGTGTAATCAGATTCACACCCTGTAGGAGCGGGGGGGGGGGGGGGGGGGGGGGGGGGGGGGGGGGGGGGGGGGGGGGGGGGGGGGGGGGGGGGGGG